>CAYFMI010000003.1:0-82598 GCA_964344175.1 uncultured Anaerolineales bacterium | reverse complement strand
TAGGCCGCGTTGGAGGCGCAGCCGATTGGGGAAGATAGATAGGTTGGACAACATGCGAAACCTCCTGATAGATTTAAGCGGCAAAGTCGCAGCTCGTCGCTTAGAACATGTATTTTAATAATATAGAACACATGTTCTAAAATGTCAAGGGGTTTGGGCAATTAAATTTCGATGATTTTCTTGCGAATGGCGTATTTGATCAGATCCCCCTTGTTGTGCAGGCCGAGTTTCTCCATCAGGTTAGCGCGGTGCGCCTGTACGGTCTTAATGGATATACACAAAATCTCGGCAATCTCTTTGTTGGTATAGCCTTCAGCAATGAGTTGCAACACTTCTCGTTCGCGGGTAGTGAGATCGCTTTCGGGCTCTTCGGGGCGGATTTCGCCCCAACGTAGGTAGTCCTCGATCACCAACCGGGTAATTGCCGGGGATAGTACGGCCTCCCCCTTTTCTACGGCGAAGATGGCATCTACCAACTCTTGAGCGCAGGCATCTTTAAGAATATATCCTGCTGCTCCTGATGCCAATGCCTGGCGGATATAGCTCTCGTAATCATACATAGAGAGCACAATCACTTTGGCAGATGGCAAAAATTGCTTGATCTGCGCGGTTGCTTCCAGCCCGTTTAGCAGCGGCATGGCAACATCCATAATGATAATATCGGGGTTGAGTTGACGGGAAAGCTCTACGGCGACACGCCCATCTCCGGCCTCACCGATCACCCTCAGGCGGGGATGTTTTTCCAGCAACGACCGGATGCCATCTCGAAGTATGGCGTGATCGTCCACCAGAAGAATGCGAATCGCCTCCATAGCATGATTGTATCACGACACAGAAACCGATTTTTTAAGTTGTGATATTTGTCATGTCTTCAGGCAAGACCAAGTACCTTCAGCACCATTTTGGTGACTTGTGGGATAGCCGCAGCGACCGCAGGTGTTGGCGTATCACTAAATTCAAGGATATTCTCCACTTCTACGGCGAAGATGAGAATATCTGTGGGGACTGGCATCCCAATGCGATCGGCCATTTCTAGGGCGGTGATCAGAGATGTGTCGTGTGGGGATGCGCTATGTTGGGTAGGGCTGATCTCGCGCAGATCTTGGGTGGTCATTTGGAAGATGGTGCCGGGTTTATGCCCGTTGTTTGTGTGCATGATGGCGTCAATTAGAATGACGCGTTCGTAGCCCACGATCAATTCCATCAGGCGTAGCCCGCCCACGCTGGCTTCGGTGACGGTGATATTTTCTTTGGCAGGCGAGTTTTCTAGCGCATCATCCACAGCATAGGCCACTTTCACGCCCACGCCGTCATCGGTAAGGATGGGGTTGCCAAGACCAACAACAAGTGTTTTCAAGGTAGCTCCTCGATGTGATCGCCGACGACCGACCGAAGTCGGCCGTCGGCGATCGGTCGTCAGTTAATATATTGGCTCAGAACATCAATGACTTCGCCGTCGGCGTTGCGGATGACGACTTCGAGCGGCATTTGCCCTGGCAGTGAGTGGGTTGCACAAGACATGCAGGGGTCGTAGTTGCGGAAGGCCATCTCGATCATGTTCAAGATGCCCTCGCTTACATTGGTACCCTTGGTGATAAGACCCTGAGCAGCCTTCTTAATGGACATAGCGATGGGCGCGTTGTTGTTGGTCGTGCCCACAATCAAGTTGACTTTGGTCAAAATGCCGTTCTCATCAGTCTTGTAGTGATGGGTGAGGGTGCCGCGCGGCGCTTCGACACAGCCGATGCCCTCATTGGGGGTATTGGTGACGACGGGGCGCACGTTAGGATCGGTGATCTCAGGATCGGTTGCCAATTCTAGCATGCGTTCGGCGGCATAGAGCAATTCTACCAGGCGTGCCCAGTGCGTTGCCAGGCGAGCGTGCACCGGTTGGTAGCGCCCGTTGACCTTCTGGCTTCCCAGGGTTTCATAGAATTTCTCGAAATGTTCCTGGGCCAGCGGCGTAGCCATACCATCAGATGCATTCAGGCGTGATAACGGTGTTGCGCAGTAGATGCCGCTGTCTTTCCCATCGGTAAAGCCATTCCAGCCAACGTCTTTCAGGTAGGGGAACTTCAGGTACGACCAGGGTTCTACATGCTCGGCCACATGTTTGGCATAGTCGTCGGCGTGATACTTGACGAACTCTTCCCCATCGGGGCTGGTCACACGCACTAAACCATCGTAGAAGTTGACGTGGTTATTCTCATCAACCAGGCCCATATAGTAGGTGCTGTGGGCAAAGGCATCGGAGAGAATCAGATCAACATAGGCCTGATTTCCGAGGACGACATCGGCGAAGAGTTGTAGACTGAACTGTGCGAACTCGATGTTCTCGCGAGCAATCTTCTCGATGTCCTGCCGCATTTCTTCAGTGACAGCCACGCTCCAGCCACCGGGTAAGCCTGCCACCGGGTGTACGCCGCGCCCGCCCAGCCATTGGATGACTTCGTGATTGCGTTTGCGGCAGGCAATGACCTGTCCGCCAATTTCTAGCCCAACTTTGTGGATTACACCCAAGATATTGCGCTCAGCCGGAGGGCCGTCAGGGCCGATCACAAAGTCAGGCGCACCCAGAGCGTAAAAGTGAACCGTGTGATCGGTGCAATAGAACGCCGAGTAGAACATCTCGCGGATTTTCTTGACCACCGAGGGCGGCTCTACCTGGAAGAGTGCATCCAGGGCTTTGGTTCCGGCCATGTGGTGTGCCTCAGGGCATACACCACAGATGCGGTTGGTGATGCGGGGCATTTCTTCGGCGGGTCTTCCAACTGAGAATTGCTCAAAGCCGCGTAACTCTGGGATCTGGAGATAGGCGTTTTCAACATTGCCTTCCGCATCGAGAAAGATCTCGATTTTCCCGTGACCTTCAAGACGGGTGATAGGATCGATAGTAATGCGCTTCATTATGCTTCTCCTTTTCCGTTGGCACCATTAACTTTTGCTCGACGAAGCATCGAGTGGGCCATGCTGAAGCGGTAAAAAGTCCCGGCTGGGTCGGCAATGGTATCGACGACGGCTTGAATCTTCTCCTCGAGTTCGTCTTCTTCCATGCCGACTTCGCCTGCACCAATCACCGATGCAACTGCTGAGAGCATCTTGGCGCCCTGGTCTTCTACCCCCGGCAAAGGCCCGTAACAGCCACGACAGCCAATGCCTACTTGTGGGCACAACGCGCCGCAGCCGCCGTTGGTAGCCAGCCCCATGCACACAAGACCTTGTTCGAGCAAACATACCTCCGGATCGGGCACGATCTCGTACGGGCGGTAGAATCTGGCGATTTCTTTCTCGCTCTTCTGGCGATCGCATTCCTCGCAAACGGCTATGTTGGTCACACCTACAACTGAACCTTTGGGGGGCAGCGGCGCTCCCTCGAGCAAGCCGGCGACAATGATTTGGAGAACGGCCCAAATTTGGGGCGGTTCTGGTGGGCAGCCCGGTAGATAGTAATCCACATCGATGACTTGATCTAGCGATTTGACCGTGTGATAAAACTCAGGCAGGGTCAGTTCTCCCTCGGGGACATCCACCGATGTAAGGGGAATGATGCCATCGGGGTTGTCGATGGAGGGATTGTCTCGATAAACGGTGTTGAAAGTGGCTTCTTTCGAAGTAAGGTTCGAAAGTGCCGGAATGCACCCCTCATAAGCGCAAGAGCCGTACGCGACCATCACCTTTGATTTCTGACGCAGCAGATGGGCCATATGCTCCCCTTCCGAGTTGCGGATAGCGCCATTCCACAGGCAGACATCAATATGGCCATCGGGGTAGCTTTCAACGTGATGTGTTTTAAAGTCGGCAATGCAGGGGAAGAAAGCGATATCGAAGACTTCATCTACGGTCAGAATGTGTTCATGGATATTCAATACCGAGATCTCGCAGCCTCCGCACGAAGCGGCCCAGTACATTGCAAGTTTTGGTTTTCCGTTGTCTGTCATGTTACACCTCCTCGGGTACTGGTGCAGTTTCAGCAACTTTATGGCCGTTGCTGCCGCCCAGAACGGTTTCTTGCCAATTCAGCGGACCCAAGGCACGAATTTCTTCAGTCATCTTGTTTACTCTTTCGGCCAGGATGATACCCTCTGAAGCGGATGCCCAAAGCAGTTGCACACGAGCTTCTTCGATACCCAATTGGCGCAACATGGCCTTGAGCAAGATAAACCGGCGCAGGGCTTTGATATTGCCAGACACGTAGTGGCATTCGCCCGGATGACATCCAGCGATCAGCACTCCGTCGGCCCCTTCGCGTAATGCCTTGAGTACAAATTGAGGGTCAACGCGGCCGCTGCACATCACCCGGATCGGGCGCATGTTCGGAGCGTAATGGATACGGGCCGTACCCGCCAGATCGGCAGCGCGATAGGAGCACCAGTTGCACAGAAATCCAACGATTACAGGTTCAAATTGTTCACTCATAGTTTTTCTCCAGTATTCAGTGTTCAGTATTGAGTAGTCAGTAATCAGTAGTCGTGCAGGTGAATCAGGACTGGTTACAGACGACTTTTTACTGGTGACTGTCTATGCTGGCACCTTTTCCCTTTCTGGTCTCACATCCCACAAAATGCCCTCGATTTGCGAAAGCAATTGATCGTTGGTGAAGTGAGCGCCGCTGATGATACCGCTGGGGCAGGCTGCAACGCAGGTTCCACAGCCCTGGCACAACGCGGTCACCACTTCAGATACTTCGCGATCTTCGTGGAAGATGATGGCGTTGTAGGGACACATGTTGTTGCAGATGCGGCAACCGGAGCACTCATCCTGATTGATGGATGCGCGCACCGGCTCCATCATGACCGTGCCGAGGTTGATTAGCCCTGCTACGCGGGCAGCGGCAGCTGCGCCTTGTGCGACGCTGTCGGGGACATCTTTAGGCCCCTGGCAAGCGCCAGCGATGAGAATGCCATCGGTCATCGTGGCGACAGGATCCAGCTTGGGGTGACGTTCGACAAAGAAGCCGTCAAAGTCGCAGCCCATCTTGAAGAGTTGCGAAACCTCTTTGGAGTCGGGTTGAGCTTCCATGGCCGGGCTGAGGATCACCATGTCGACGGGGATGCGCCGCTGGCGTCCGATCAGGGTGTCTTCCACCTGAACGACGAGTTTGCCCTCTTCTTCGGGGGTGCGTGCAGAGGTAGTAACCTCGGCAACTTTGCCGCGGATGAAGTGGGTTCCTTCCTCCAACAGGCGGTGATAGAACTCTTCGTAGCCTTTGCCGGGGGTGCGCATATCGATATAGCAGTTGTAAACATCGGCATCGGGAATGCGCTCATGAACCAGGTGGGCGAATTTCAGCGAGTACATGCAGCAAATCTTCGAGCAGTATTTGTGATAGTTCTCGTCGCGTGAACCAACGCAGTGAATGATCGCCACGCTCTTGGGTTCGGTTTCTTTGTCGCGCAGCACGATCTTACCTTCGGTTGGCCCGGCTGCGTTAACCATGCGCTCGAACTCTAAGCTGGTGAACACGTTTGGCAGGCGGCCATAACCATATTGCGGAATTTGTGTTGTATCGAAAAGCTGGTAGCCGGTTGCCAGGATGATGTTGCCCACGTCGATGGAGAGCATCTCATCTTCTTGTTCGAAGTCGATCGAATTGGGTTCGGTGGGGCAGAAGATCTGGCAGGCTTTGCATTTGCCGCGCTGGAAATAAACGCAGTTTTCTTTATCGATGACCGGGTACTTGGGCACAGCCTGGGGGAAAGGCCGGTAGACTACTTTTCGTTCACCCATGCCGGCCTCGAAGACATCGTCTACGACACTGAAGGGGCATTTTTCGATACAGATGCCGCAGCCGGTGCAGTGCTCTTCGTTGATATAGCGGGCCTTCTTGCGCACCGCTACGGTGAAGTTGCCAATAAAACCATCGACCTTTTCTACCTCGCTCCAGGTGAGCAGGGTGATGTTGGGATGTTGTCCGGCATCGACCATCTTTGGGGTCAGGATGCAGGCCGAACAGTCCAGGGTGGGGAAGGTTTTATCAAGTTGCGCCATATGCCCACCGATGGAAGGTTCCCGTTCGACCAGGTAGACATGGTGTCCGCCATCGGCCAGTTCGAGCGCGGCGGTGATTCCGGCAATGCCGCCGCCAACCACCAGGGTGTTGGGATTGATCTCAACGGGCAATTGCTCAAGGGGTTCGTGGTGAACCACACGCTCAATGGCTGCTCCGGTCAGGGCTTTGGCTTTTTGGGTGGCGGCTTCTTTATCGTCGGTGGTCCACGAGTCGTGCTCGCGGATATTCGCCATCTCGAACAAGAAGGGGTTCAGTCCGCCACGTTCGCAAGCTGTGCGGAATGTCTTCTCGTGCATATGAGGCGAACATGATGACACCACAATGCGGGTCAGCCCTTTTTCTTTGATGTCTTCTTCGATCAAGTCCTGTCCCAGGCTTGAGCACATAAATTTGTACTCGCGAGAAACTTCCACATTGGGGAGTTGCCCGGCCCATTCTGCGACATCATCCACATCAACCACTTTGGCAATATTCGTGCCGCAGTGACAGATGTATACGCCAACCCGTTCTTCTTGCTCAGGGTTTACTTTTCTTTCACTCATAGGTCTCTCTCCTATATGATTTGCGTGGTGAATAACTCAAGACCTTATTTCCTCGAAGTCACCCAGAGTTGTCAGGCGATCTTCTTCTTAATGTATTTACCAAAGACGGGCGCGACCGATACTAATTCGGTGCCCATCCCAATTTTCTTGGGCGGGAGGCCCATTGCCAATCCTAAGAGTTGCGTAAAGTAGAGCACCGGTACTTTAAAGTCGGTGTCAAATTCGTCGTTGACTTGCAATTGGTAGCATTCCAGGTTGACCTGACAAAGTGGGCAGGCTGTGGCAATGACATCGGTCCCGCAATCTACTGCGCTTTGGAGCAGTTTGCGCACCATGTCGAGGGCGGCATGACGGCTGGTCATAATTAGTGAGCCGCCGCAGCAACGCAGCCTTTCTGGGAAGTCAACCGCTTCGGCGCCCATAGCAGAGACTAACGCTTCGAAGAAGCGGGGATTTTCCGTTTCTGCGCCATTGTGCTTGGGGCGGACGATCTGGCATCCGTAGTAGGGAGCCACGCGCAAACCTTCAAGCGGGTTTGTAATTTTGGTCTTGACTTCGTCAACGCCAATTTCATTGACGAAGACTTCAAGGACGTGATGCACACGGATATTGCCCTGGAATTGCAGGTCATCTTCTTCGAGGGCGTAATTGACGTGATCGGCGAGATCGGGATCTTCCTTGATGTATTTGTTGGTGAAGTAGGCGTTCTTGTAGCAGGCGCTGCATGGAGC
The DNA here is from genome assembly GCA_964344175.1 of uncultured Anaerolineales bacterium. Lineage (GTDB taxonomy): Bacteria > Chloroflexota > Anaerolineae > Anaerolineales > UBA11858 > NIOZ-UU35. Next base: position 75,315 of record CAYFMI010000003.1, on the reverse strand, counting down.
TACCAGGTCAAGGCCTTCTTGTTCGGCCATTGCCAGGTTGCGGGCGACCAGTGTGTAAGCCAACAATTGATCAACGTGGAAGTAGGTGGTCGCGCCACAGCAGTTCCAGTCTTCCAGTTCCTGTAGTTCTACGCCGAGCATGCGGGTTGTTTCAACAGAAGAGTTGTTGTAGCTCAGGGCCAGTTTCTCTAGGGAACAACCTGGGAAATATGCATACTTTCTCATTTTGCACCTCCCATGGGAATAATTCTGCGCACCATTCGCTTAAAGTTTTCGAGCCGTTTGATTTTCGTCGGGAGTACCGGCATCCTGCCCTTCAACATCATTTGGGTTGCCATATAAGCCTCTTGGAGAACTTCCTTGACGCCCATGCTGAACATATAGGTTGGAGCCAGAACAGGCTCGTAAGATCTGCCGCTTCTGACGATTGTTTTGACAAAAGTTTCCGAAAACGTCGGGCCGACGAGATCTTCACGGTATGTCTTATGCCAGATGGAGTAGCGCTTGACAGCGTACATGACATCGGCAATGTCAATTTGAGCAGGGCATCTTACAGTGCAGTGATAACAAGAAGCACAGAACCAATAGGTGTTGCAGGCCAGCACATCTTTTTTGAGATCAGCGTTGATCATCCCAATGAGCCGCCGAGGGGTCTGATCCATGAATTCGACCACCGGGCAAGTGCCAGAGCAAGTGCCACAATGGATGCAGTTTTTCAGCGGATTGCCATGCGAAGCATACAGGAGGTTGGATATCTCTTGGCTGAATGTGGGTTTGGCTGCCATAAGCTTATTCCTATTCTCCTTGCGCTTTTTTCTCTGCCGCCTCTTTTAGCAGAGATTTAACTTTCTCTAAAAGCAGCTTTGGATCGACGGGTTTTTCAAGCAATTCGTCTGTGGGGAGAATACGCGGGTGTACTGGCTGCCCTGGGAAGAGGAAAGCCATTTGCTCACGGATGCCGGTGATAATGAGTACAGGCATCTCCCGCAGTTTGGGGTCTTTGTTTAACTTTCGCGCCACCATTACGCCCTCTGCCCCCCTGCCCATCATAATATCGAGCAAGAGAAGATCGTAGGTTTGAGCTTCCAGCGCACTGAACCCTTCCTTTGGATTGTAGGCCACATCGACTTGATAATCCGCTTTTTCGAGGATTGCTTTGATCCCATCTACATAATCGGGATCATCATCTATGATTAATAACCTCGTCTGGGCCATAAGAACCTCCTTCGTTCTAGAACCAATGGTTATTATTTATCTGATATGGGAAGTTGGATTGTGAACTTGCTTCCTTCTCCCAGTTTGCTTTCGACAGTGATTTTTCCATCGTGAGCTTCGATAATTCGGCGGGTTATTGCTAACCCGACCCCACTCCTCCTTTCACCATCTGTTGTGGATTTGCCAACATAAAAATCTTCGAAAAGATTTGGGATATCTTCATCCGCGATACCGACACCATTATCAATAACAGCAATTGAAATTGTGTGGTCACGTTCTTCTACTTCTACAGACACACTCCCCCCGATGCGGGTATATTTGACCGCGTTGCCGGCAATATTAACGACTGCCTCGACCAATGTGCCTTCGTCGCCATACACGGGCCGTAAATCATCGGGTATGCTTGCCGTCAGACCAATGTCTTTGCGAACGGCATGGTTCTGAATATTTTCCATGGCTTTGCCAACTACCGTCGCAATCGAGACCGCTTCGAAATGCTCACGGATGCTATTCACATCCACCGATATTGCACGCAGCCAGGTGTTAATCATCTTGACGAGGTCGGTGATGCGCGTTTGCAAGCGTTCTAGTTTTTCCGCCTGTTCGGGGCTGAGTTTATCTTTTAGGTCATCAGCTAAGACGTATAGGTTGGTTTGTACCGCCCCGAGAGGCGATTTTAATTCATGAGAGACAATCGCTGCGAAATGCTCGCGCAACATCTCCTTTTCCCTGCGTAAGGCAATCGTCTCGATCATCAGGCGTCTGCGATCTAAGCCTCTGCGCACAATCAGCCGTAATTCATCAGGCTTGAAAGGTTTGGGCAAGAAATCAAACGTACCCTTTTTCATCGACTCGACAGCCGAGTCGATCGTTGCAAATCCGGTGATGACCACGGTGACAATGGTGGGGTCATATTCCTGAATTTTATCGAGTACTTCATAGCCTGAAAGCCCAGGCATTTTTAGGTCTACCAGCGTAAGATCTGGCCGGAAGTCGTCTAGCATTTCCAGGCCTTGCGCACCGTTTTCTGCCGTAGCAATTTCGTAGTTGTTTTTAGCCAGAATCTGGATGCACGAATCGCGCACGATTTCTTCGTCGTCTATGATGAGAATCTTGGCTCTGTCATCCATGATTTGAATTTTCTCCATTATCTCCATTGGCCTTTACCGGTAGTCGAACGATGAACGTTGTCCCTCGGCCAACTTCGCTATCGACCAGGATGGTTCCCTTATGCCCCCGGACGATGCCATAGCTAATCGCTAGCCCCAGCCCCGTTCCGTGTCCGACATCCTTTGTCGTAAAGAAGGGGTCGAAGATCTTCTTGATATTTTCATCGCTAATGCCCGGCCCGGTATCAGAAAGAGCGATTTCGAGATGTTCATTTTCGGGGTTGCACCGCGTGCTGATGGTCAAATGTCCGCTGCCTTCCATGGCTTCGGCAGCGTTGATAATCATATTGATAAAAACTCGCTCGATCTGAGCGTGGTCGATGACCGCCATAGGGAGATCCCCTTGAAAATACTTGATGACATGGATGTTGTGGAATAAGGCCTGATGCTCAACCAGAGATACGCACTCGTGCAGCACTTCGTTGACATCACATAACGCCTTGACCGGTTTGCGCTGGCGCGAAAAATCGAGCAAGCCCCGAATAATATCGCGGCAGCGATTAGCCTGACCGACAATCTTCTCCAGGGAAAAGCGCGTCGTGGCATCGTCGCAGACGTCGTCTTCGAGCAGTAAGTGAGAAAACGTGATAATGCCCTGAAGTGGGTTATTCAGTTCGTGAGCAATATTGGCAGAAAGCTGCCCTACCAGGGCCAGACGTTCCGATTCCATGATGCGCTGGGTGGCAAAATCTTTGAGCTGGTCATCGCGCTTTTTGAGAGAGCGGGCCATAGCGTTGAAGGAATCGGCCAGATACTTCAATTCGTCATTCGTGCCGACGGTAACTTCGGCTTCAAGATTGCCATGGGCGACTTCGCGCGAGGCTGTTACCAATTTTTTAATCGGCACCAATATGCGCCGCGCTACGATGTAGGAGACCATCATCGATGCTGCCGCCCCGGCAAGTGTAATGACTAAAAATGTCAATACGGTTTGCCGTTGCACGTCGAGATATTTCTGTTCCAGCAGCCCCACATAGAGAATGCCAATGGCGCGCCCATACACATCTCGGATAGGCTCGTAGGCGGTGATGTACCAGTTATTGACGACATAAGCCCGGTCGATCCAGGGTTCTCCCCGAATGATGACCTGATCATAAACCTCTTCGGATACGCGCGTGCCAATCGCGCGTTCGCCGTTTTCATCCTTGACATTGGTGGAGATGCGAACGTCGTCCATGAAGATGGTCGCCGTGCCGATGTCCTGACCTTTGTAGATAACATCTTCGTATACAGTTTGTTTGACTTTATCTACGATGGCGTAATTTCGGTTGAGGAGAACCCCGCCGTACACCACCCCGATGAGGTTGTTCTCATAATCAAAGATGGGGGCGGCGGCTTTCAACACCATCCCATCCGAAACTTCGGTGTCTTCTCGTTCGCGGGCCAGGGGGGTGTCTACAAGTGGAATGTACGCCTGTTCGGCTAAAGCCGGTGTGTCGCGTTTCAGATCTTCACCAGTGACAAGAATTGTTCCTGAAACCGGTTCTTTGCTGTACAGTACTCTGTGAATGATCTCGTCATGACCTTGATTGTCACCGCGAAGATCTGGATTGCATGTGCGCACGATTACGTAGCCATACTCATCGGTGATTGCCAGAATATCCAGGTTTTCGGTCTCTCTGATGTGGTTCAACTCTTCAAGGGCGAAATCAGGGTTGCCGTTCAGCAGGGCATCTCGAAGGAAAAAGCGGTCGGCGGTATTACGTACAGTGCCGTCAATATGGGTAAGTTCACTGAGGTAAATTTCCCGGGCCGAGTTGAGATCGTTGCGCACTTTTTCTTGTGCCTCAGACAAAATCAGGCGGCTGATAAGCCGGTTTCCGACCAGCATAAAAATTGCGCTGATGAAGACAATCACCATTAAATAGCTTAGCATCAGCTTGGTGGCAATCGGCACCCGAAGATTACGCAGCCGGTTCGTTAACCGTTCTGCTGGGCTGCTCTTAGGGGGGATGGTTTCCGTCGCGCGGGTCATTTTATTGTCTGCTTTGTCCAAATAGATAGTTCACATAGCTTCGTAAACAAGTTCGATCAAATCTTTGACGATGATGCTCTCTTCGTGGCCGGTCGTTTTGACCGCATCACGGTACATGGTGACATCTTTCGGGCAGGCCACCACGAAGGTGGTCACGCCCTCTAATTGAATAGCCTCTCGAATACGGGATTCGCTGGGCCGTTCACTCATCTCTCCTTCTGCCATCCAGATGCGCCCGCCGCCCGCTCCGCAGCAAAAGCCGTTGTCGCGGTTGCGGGGCATTTCGATAATTTCGCATCCCGTAGCTTCGATCACCCGCCGTGGGGCATTGTAAATGCCGTTGTAGCGCCCCAGGTAACAGGGGTCATGATAGGTGACCTTGTACCCCAATTTTTTGCTGAAAGTGAGTTGGCCGGATGCAATTAACTGATCGAGCAATTCACAATAGTGGAGCACCGGCTTGCGCCCATTCCCGTTGGCTGGGTACTCGTTTTTGAGGGTGTTATAGCTGTGGGGGTCGGTGGTGACAATGGCGCGGTGCTCGCTACGCCCCAGGGCTTTGAGATTCTTTTCAACCAACATCTCGTAAAGTCCCTCTTCACCGGCGCGACGCACATCATTGCCGGAATGATTCTCACCCTTATACAGGATGCCAAAGTCCACCCCGGCGTGCTGGAATACAGCGGCGGTCATTTGGGTGACTTCGGTCAGCGTGGGGCTGTAGGCTGCGTAGTCGCCGACGAACCACAAATATTCAACGGCTTCTTTTCCGGCATCTTTTATTTTTGGCTCGACATTTTTTGCCCATTTCGCCCGCATGCGTTCCGATTGTCCAAACGAATTGCCGTAACGTCCCAGGTTTGTCAGGGCGTCTTGCAGTTCGGCATCGATCTTGCCTTCGATAACCAGATAACGCCGCATGTCGACAATTGCATCGACATGTTCGATCAACACCGGGCACTCATCGATGCAAGCCCCGCAGGATGTACATGCCCACAAGGCCTCCTCTTGAATCCACTTCCCCACCAACGCAGGCGTCTCGCCGTTGCCGCCAATCAGTTTGCGGCCATCGGCACTCAGGGCCTTGCTCAGGCTTAGAATCAATGTCTTAGGGTTCAGCGGAGTGCCCGCGGCAAATGCCGGGCAAGCCTCCTGGCAGCGACCACACTCGGTGCATGCATCCCCATCCAGTAACTGTTTCCAGCTTAGATCACTGAGCTTGCTGGCGTAAATGAACTGCTCCTCGCCATCTAATCTGGCCGGGGCCAGCGCGCCCATGGGGCGGTCGAGCTTGGCGAAGAAAGCGTTCAGCGGGCCGGTCAGGGCATGCAGCAATGTGCCGCCCGGCAGCGTGATGATGGTCAGCGCCACGGTAAGCAAGTGGAAAGTCCAAATGCCCAAATGCCAGTTGGTCAGGCTTTGCGCCGATGCTCCGGTAGCGATCCAAATTTGCGCCACCAGCCATCCCGCCGGAGCCGACCATGCCCAGGCCGGCTGTTCAACGGCCAAGCGCAGCGACTCGGTCAGCAGCCCGCCCAGTACGATGATCGTAATCAGCACCAGAGACCAGGTAAAGCCCGATTCCAGCGTCAGCCGTTTGGGCTTCTGCACATAGCGTCGGTAGATCGCCATCCCCACCCCCACGAAGAAGAAGATCGTAAAGATGTCGAGGACAAATTTATAAACAAGCAAAATATCACCCGACAAGAACTCAAAGAAATGGTCGTGAACCGTTGCCAGCGCGGTACCCAAAAAGAAGATGAAATAGCTCCAGGCAATGGCCGCGTGCATTACCCCAGGGTAACGCTGCCGCAGCACTTTGGTTTGCACAATGGCGTATCGGATCAGGTTCCCCAAGCGCACATGCAATTTGTCCCAGCGTGCTTCGGGTTGGCCAATCTTCCACCACAGGTTGGCGCGGCGGTAGAACCGTACCAGCAAAATGAAGGCTGCCAGAAACATGATCGCGTAGACATAGATTTCCGGTGCCCCCCACTCATGGGGTATACCCCAATAATTCACTCGTTCAGGCATGGCGCACTCCTATCCTTTAGCCTCTTCTAACTGCTCGAGGAGTGGGTCGATCAAATCGAAGAGATCGATCTCTACGCCATAGGTGGCAACATCGAAAATGGGTGCATTGGGGTCCATATTGATGGCGATGATCGTTTCCGCACCGGTCATGCCTTCCACATGCTCCGGCGCACCGCTGATTCCCAGCGTCAGATACAACTTGGGTTTGACACTTTGCCCCGATTTCCCTACCATGCGCGCCGTTGGCAGCCAGCCCTGATCAACAATTGGGCGAGAGGCGCAAACTTCGCCACCCAGAAATTCGGCTAACTCTTCAGCTAACTCGATATTGTCTTCGGTTTGGATACCGCGGCCAATGGCAATTAACACCTGCGCTTTGGTAATGTCCACATCGCTGATTTCGGGTTCGATGTAGGATTTCAGGGTAACGCGCGGGCTGTCTAGAGCGACCTCGAAGCTGGTCAGAGCGGGTGAAGCGCTGCTTTGCCCCTGTTCGGGTTTGTAGGCCCCAGGGATCATGGTGATGAGGGTGGTCACATCTCCTAATGCATATTCGGCCATGATCTTGCCGCCGCAAGTCTGGCTGATGAGTTTGCTGCCCATAACGGTCGTACACGAACTTACCAGTGGCAACCCCAGGCGTACCGAGAGCGCTCCGGCTACATCTGCGCCGATGGTGGTACTGCCCAATAGCACCGCACGGGGTTCTTCTTGGCCGATTACCGCGTTAAGCGCCTGAACGTAAGCATCTGAGGTAAATTCTGCCAGGGCTGGCTCATCACCGTATAACACCCGGTCGGCAGCCAGATTATCGGCTAGCGCTTGGGCGTTGTGGCCTAATAGAACCCCAACTACCTCGCCGCCGGTAGACTGAGCCAGTTCGCGGGCGGCTGCCAACATGATATACGAAATATCGGCCACTTGTCCCTGAAGATGTTCGACAATTACATAAATGTCCTGGTTCATCTGCCTGCTCCTCTCACAGCAATCCGGCTTCTTTGAAGAGTTCGATGAGTTTGGCGGCTACTTCTTCTTCATCTCCCTCAATCATTTCAGCCCGATCAGCCGATTCGGGGAGATACATGCGGCTGACAGACAGCCCTCCGCTGCTATCTAGCTCTGGGACATCGAGTTCATCGATTGTGGCCGAATTCATCATCTGACGGACTTTGCTAATTGCCACATAGCGGGGCGGTTCTTCACCAGCCTGAATACCGAATACAGCCGGTAAGTTGACCTCCATTTCAGCAATCAGCCCTCCGGGGTATTCCTTGCGCGCGGTTGCCTTGTCCCCCTCAATGGATACACCCGAAATGTAGCCGACATATGGCATCCCCAGTAACTCGGCTACAAGAGGGCCAACTGCCCCGTCCAGATCATCATTGGCTTGCACACCAGTCAAGATGAGTTGCGGTTGAATTTCCTGGATCGCGGAGGTTAGGGCGCGAGCCAGGGCGTGGTTATTGACACCATCCTCGAAGTCCCCCGTGAGCTTAATCATCCGGTCGGCGCCTTTGGCGGCAGTAGTGTAGAGCATATCTTCTACGCCATCTGCCTCGGGCGCGATGACCGTGACCTCACCGCCCACGCGCTCCTTGAGAAGGATAGCCTGTTCAATGGCATGATTGTCGAATTCGTTGATGATCAGACGTAACCAATCTCTGTCCAGTGCAATGCCGCTGTCGGCAATTTCAAGTTCCTCGACCAGGTCGGGAACTAATTTGGCTATAACTGCGATATTGGTCATGCGTTTCCTCCAGGGATCATCTATAACGCGTCTGCTAGTAGTTCAGCAATATCTTTGACAAGGATTTTCTCTGCACCTTTCACTGTTTTTGTAGCATCTTCAAAGCGAGGCGGTTCGTAGGGGCATGAGACCGCCAGTACATCAGCTTCGACGGCCACGACCTCTTGCATGCGCCATTCGGATAAGCGCACCTGGCCCTTTTCCCATTGGAAGCCATCCAGCCACATGCCGCCGCCGCCACCGCCACAGCACAAACTGGTGGAGCGATTGTGGGGCATTTCGACAAGTTCCACGCCTGGAATAGCCTGCAACAGGGCACGCGGTTCGTCATAGATGTCGTTGGCGCGGCCCAGGTAGCAGGGGTCGTGGTAGGCGACCCGCATCTCGCCGTTGCCCTTGAGAAGGGCTTTGATCTCGTCGAGACGTTCAACCAGGAATTCGGTGTAATGCCGTACCGGGTACTCAATGCCCAGGGCTGGATATTCGTTTTTGATGGCGTTATACGCATGAGGGTCGGTGGTGATAATTTCACCGAATTCATAACGCCCAAATACCTTGCCGTTCTTTTCGGCCAGCAACTCAAACAGGCCGCGCTCACCAGCTAAACGCTGCGAGTCGCCATCGCTGTTTTCTTCTGGGCCGAGGATGGCGAAATCAATCCCCAGAGCGGTCAAAATTTTATAAAGCGCTTTACTGGTTTGTTGGACACGCGGGTGGTAGGATGGATAATCGCCCACGAACCATAATACATCTACGGGATGTTTGATTTTGCGCAGGATGGGCACTTCGGGGTCTAACCCCTTTGTCCAATCGGCGCGTTTGCGGGGCGACTCGCCCAACGGATTCCCATATTGTTGCGAGAACTCCAGCGCACTTTGTAGTTCGGTTGGAATATTCCCAGCCAGGAGCAATTCTTCCTTCGCGCGAGTCATTAATCCCGGGGTTAGGGGAATGTTCTTAGGGCAGACCTCGGTACAGGCGTAGCAAGATACACACATCCAGACGGTATCGGTATCCAGTACCTCGTCGAAGACCCCGGCGCGAATCCAGGAGATCATCCTGCCGGGTGGAAAATCCATCAGGTAACCGAAGGGGCAAACGCCGCTGCAATTGGCACATTGCAGGCAGGTTTTTATGTTTGTGCCATCGGGAACTTCGAATAGACTTTGATAGAAATTGTTGGTGAGTGTTGAGGACTGAGAAGCTGACTTTGCTGCCATTTAGGATACCTCCTGTTCGGCATAATTACGGAGAAGAGCATTTGCAAGAAACACGGCCGCTGCCATCGGTGACCTCCTGAAGCACAACGACGGATGACTCAAATGTCGATATTTGCAAGCATCCCAAACGGCTGGGCGATCCCCCCGGTGCCCAGCCTGGTACATACCTGCTAACATGTGAAAAAATGATACTGCGCGCGTGTCTAACTACATTACTATGGTATATGACGCTTGCCCCATCTATTAGTAATATAAAGCACAAACGATTGTGACAATTGTCACAGAGTGTAAAGCGATCCGCAAAAGGCCATCGCGGTAGAATTACGATACAATAATCACAACTCTGGCTACTTACAGCATCTTGAATGCAAGAAGGAAAAAATGAACCCAATTTCAGAATTACACTCTTTCGGTCAATCTATCTGGTATGACAATATTGAACGGCGACTTTTACAAAATGGAGATTTAGCGGCTATGATTGCTGCGGGTGATATTCGTGGAGTTACCTCGAACCCGAGCATTTTTAATAATGCCATCGTGAATTCTGCCGATTACGATGCTGCTCTGATCCCCTTGGCAAAAAAGGGTCTTACCCGTGAGCAAATCTATGAATCGCTGGCGATTGCCGATATTCAAGCGGCCTGCGATTTATTTTTGCCGCTCTACGAAGCCAATAAAGGGGATGATGGGTATGTCAGCCTGGAAGTCAGCCCCTTTTTGGCTAATGATACCGAGGGGACAGTGACGGACGCGGCCCGGTTGTGGGATTTGGTGGCGCGGCCAAACTTGATGATTAAGATTCCTGCCACAAAAGAGGGTCTCCCGGCAGTAAGGCGCACCATCGCCGCGGGGATTAACGTCAATGTGACCTTAATCTTCTCGCTTCAACGGTATGACGAAGTGATGGAGGCCTATTTGCAAGGTTTGGAACAACATTTAGCAGCCGGCGGATCGCTGGGGAGCATTGCCTCGGTAGCTTCGTTTTTTGTCTCGCGCATTGATTCGAATGTCGATGCACGTTTGCAATTACTCGTCGACGCGGCAGATGGACGATCTGAAAAGGCAACGGGCTTGCTGGGGAAGATCGCTATTGCCAACGCTAAATTGGCCTATGCCTACCACAAGGAAGTTTTCGATGGGGAACGCTGGGAACATTTAGCCGCCAACGGCGCTCGGCTTCAGCGCCCATTATGGGCTTCCACCAGCACGAAAAACCCCGCCTATCCCGATACTTTATATGTCGATGCCCTGATCGGCCCACAGACCGTTAACACAGTGCCGCCAAAAACACTAAATACCTTTCGAGATCATGGCACAGCCGCGTTAACACTGGAAAGCGACCTGGATGAAGCGAGCGCGGCGTTTGATGATCTCCGGGGGCTGGGAATTGCAATGGGCGAAGTCACGCAGGAATTGGAGGATCAGGGTGTCCGGGCATTCGCAGATGCCTTTACCGCGTTATTAGATTCGGTTGAGAAGCGGCGTCTGGCGGCACTGTAAAGGAAAAAACAGATGAGCCGCAACAATTATTTTGCGGCTCATCTGTTTTAGTTTCGAATGCGCTGGGCTTGTTTAGGCTTCTGGGTTTTCGGTTGGCTCATCAACTCTCTCGACGATCAAAGTACACTTAGTGACCAGGGCGGCAATCGCGCCGATCGCGGCCAATTGTGGGGCCAATAATGCCCCCACAACACCCAAATACAGGGGGACGTCAATCAGTACACGCCCGTCCTCATTTTTTATGGCGATACGGCGGATATTGCCTTTGTGTAAGACCTCCTTGATTTTGCTGACCAGCTTATCGCCGGAAATCTGAAACTCTTCGGTGCGGGTTTTTGTTTCTCCATTCATCTCTCAGCTCCTTTGCTGTGAAACAACGAGAGGGTCTAAGATCAGTATACGCAAATTCACTCGCCCGGTTTCAGGACTGTGTCTCCAATGGATCGAGCAATAGCGCCACCGCGATCATCTCGTCGGAACACCCGGCCTTATCTTCGAGACACCAGCAGGCGGAAAGGACCGTCTGCGCCAGACTCCACCCCCACAGGCGTTGCCGGTCGATTTGTAAGATCTCGCGGAATTGATCCAAACGTCGGGCAAGGACGCGCCTGGGGGAGGGGTGTTCCAGCAACCAGGGCATGGGGTTGTGCATCCAGGCGGCGATTTCGAAGGCCGGTTCACCGACCACGCCTTTGGGATCAATTGCCAACCAGGACTGCCGCTGCGCGCTGAGGATATTCCAATGATGCAGATCGCCGTGCAAAACCACCAGCGGACTCGCAGAAGCGATCAGCTCAGAAAATAGACTCTCAGCTTTATCGATAAGATGGGATGGAATGGAAGAATTGCCGTTGGGGTGCTGTTTGCGCAGGCGGGTGATTCCCAAAGCCCACTGCTCTACACTGCGGAGGTTGTGCTTGCTTGGTACGGGGCGACAGAACTGCTGCATGATCTGGGCGGCAATGCAGGTAGATTGTTCATCGTCCAGCATGCTGACTGCCTGGCCGGGTTGCAAGCGTTCGATCAGCAATGCTCCCTCGGCAGCATCCGCTTCGAGTAGGCGCGCCACCCCATGCCCGGCATAGATGCGCAGCGCCTCGATTTCTGAGACCAATTCAGGATTGGGAATGCCTAGTTTTAAAACGGCTTCGCGGCCATCTTCAAGTCGAACTGGCACGACGAAATTATAGGAAAGCTGTTCGAACGGCGGTAACAAAGTCAACCGCCAGCGTTGGCAGAATTTTTCGAGCGTACCTGGTAATTGTGCTAACCAATCTTGCCCTGGTTTGTGAAAGGTGTTAACAATTTGCTGCCGAAACGCTGGCGGGAGAACGATCTCGTGTGGATTTTTCTTCACAGCATTATCTCTGATAAAGGCTTGAGATGGCTATCTATTCCGTTCCGGGCGGCGCGTAAAAGCGCACCTTCCATTTCCCTGGGGATTGTTCCCAGGCCTGGCTGGTGTAGGTGACCATGTGTACCCAGGTTTGGCCGGGGTGTAGTGGAACCGGGTTGCCGTTTTCATCGACGAACCGGATTGGCTGCTGCCGTCCTGTTTCTGGGTCGCTGCCAAAGGTACGCCAGGCGATTTTGTAGGCTTTGCCATCCCGAAACAGTATGGCAGGCCCTTCGGTGTATTCCAGGTTGATGTCGATGATGGTGGGGGTGAGAGCGTTGTGTTGGGCGAAAAGTACGATCACATTATGGAAGATGAGTTGACGCCCATTGAGACGGTCGGTTGCCGAGTAGAACATGCCCGAGCCGTCGGCCAGGTCGGTGTAGCGCAGGTAGCCCCCTGAGAGCGGATCGAAGCGCCACAAGGCCTGGTTGTAGAAGTTGTAGAACATAAGCACTTCATTAGCATCGCCGCTTGCGCTTAGACCCTGAGAGAGCGGCCCATCATATTGACCGCTGGATGGGGCCAGGTCGTGATAGGTATTGCCCGAATAATCAATTGGCTGGCCGGGCGCTTTGCTTTGCTCGGCAATCTCTTTCAGGCGGGTTACCGACAGAAAGGCGCTATTGATGTCGCTTTCATCGGAGCCAAACACCGATGCGCAGCCGGGAATATCCACCTCTTCGGATTTGCCGGCATAGATCAGGCAGCTCCACGAAAACCAATTGCGGATCCATTTGTAAGGCAAGCGTCCCGAACGCACCGGGCCGATGACCAGATCTTCGATCCAGTTGCCAACCCAGGTGCCGGGGTTGGTGAAATCTGAATTCGTTGTGGTAATTTCTTCGCTGCTGCTTGTGGTGGTGTCACTCTGGTTTTCTCCAGAGCTATCGCCGCTGCCATTATTAGCCCCTCCCTCGCCTCCATCCAAATCTGCCGGATTCCCCTCCCCAATGAAGCCCACATCCCAGCCAAAAGCATGTCCGGTTACATTGATGGGTGGCGTAAGGCCCGTATCGGGATCTGCGTCGCTGTCGGCAAAATCGTCGTCGCCAAGGTCTTGTTGCGTGAAGGTCATGCCGGTGGGCTGGACGAACTTTAAGTAGTAGGGCTGTTCAGCCTGGATGTTGAAGCCGTAGTAGCCGTTTGAGTCGGTGCTGGTGCTTTCGAGCAACTCATCGGTTTCAGCGTTGTATAGGTTCACACACACACCGGAAACAGGCCCCTCGTCAAAGTTCTGCAGCCCATCTCCATTTTCGTCATGCCAGACATAGTTTCCCAGAATAAGCCCAGAGGCTACAAAGGGTTCTTCACGGATTGGGCAATCCCCACTGACCGGGATTTCAATTTCTGGATAGTCGCCGTAGAACAGAGACAAGAAACGCGTCATCCCGTTGCTGATATACAGTTCGAAGATGTAGGGTGCGAAGGATGTCCCCGCTTGTGGGCGTGCCGATACCGGGAAGTTGGTGATGGAGGTCAACACTGCGGGAAGTTCTAAATTTGCGGGGTCGGTGACGGGCAGCCCTGTGAGAGGGTTGTACCCCGGCGGGAAACTGGATAGCCCTGGCCCGATGATATTGCCTCCTTCGCCAGGGGGGGCTTCATCGGTGGCAATGGCGATTGGTGCGGGAACAAGAGTTCCGGCGAGAATGGTGATGAGGGCTAAAAGGAAAACTGCGGTTCTTAGATGTGCGCGAATACGCTGCATGACGTCCTCCATGAATTTGGGGCTTTGGTTTCGAAATGATTATAGCAAATAGTTGTCCTAATTAAAATTTCGATAATCTGCACCTACATGCCTCACCGATGCGTGACCGACCGAGAGATTTTCGAAGACACTCTCGAAACCCTTCGCAGAATGATGCGATGTGAGGTATACTGATTTCATGCCAGAGATGCATTTTCCCCAGTTAACATTTTTAGAATTTTCAGACTCAATTTCCGGAACTGCCGAGTTATTTCCATCCGTATGGCAGGCGTTAGAGGGAGTCGTTTCTCCGGAGGTTAACATCCGCCATGAAAGCTTAGATCAATTGAATGCCTTGAACGCGCCTCAAATTTCTCCACTTGTGGCCTATGTTCTGGCAACTCGTTTGATTGATCCAGATTTGAGATTCAGGCAGCGCGTGATCGAAACTTTGGGGGAAGTATTAACTCCGGAAGAGGGAGAACAGCCCCTGAAAAATGTCAGACAGCAACTCAAGGCACATTGTGTGGTGATGGGCCGGGGAACCATTTTGGCGACCCTTGAAGTGGCAGATATGGAGCCATCGGTCGAGTCGCATGTTGCCGCGATCTTCCGGTTATGCTCTCATGCCGGGACAATTCTCACAGAGTTGGCTGCCGATCGTCGGGTAGCCGTACCTCTGCGCAAACAGGCGATTCACTTCTTAGGCCGGGTGGGTTTTGTGGAGGCTGTTCCACATTTAGAGCGCCTGGTCGAACGTTTGGCATCGCGGGCAAATGGTCAAAAACGCATGCCCTTTGCACCCCCCTCCGAACCCGATGAAACCTCGTTGTTGACACCCGTTCAGGCGACGTTGTCTTTGTTGCTGGAACCTTAAGTTGTCGTTGTCTTTAGCGAAAAGAGATGAGCTGGTGTGTGTTAGTCGCTCATCTCTTTTTATGCGGGAAAAGCCGGCATGTTGTGCCGCATGCGGCGGGGATCTTCATTTGGTCACAGCGGTTTTTTACAATCCGGACAAATTACCTCGCTGCGCCGAACAACAAAGCCGCAATGCCGGCAAGTAAGCGGCTGCACCCCTCCTAAGGGCGCGCCACAGGCAATGCAACTTGGTTCGCCGGTAGGGTTGGCTGTATCGCAATATTCGCATACCAGGCGGCGCAAACGCTCGGAGAGTTGCAGCGAGGCTCCGGCTGCTACGGCAACGCGTTCTACAACCACCCAGACCCGATCATCCAGTTGCAGGCTTTCAATATCCTGAGCAATGTCGTCCAATCGCCCCAGTAAGCTGAACGGATTGCGCAGCGCGGCCAGGGCTGTGGTCCCCAGGCTGGCAGCAACCCCAAATACCGAATGATCTCCAATTTGAATGCTGACGCCATCCGTCACACGCTCAATAGCGACTGTAATACCCGTATTTCCGCCCGATTCGCGCATCGCGCGGGTAGAAATCTGAACAATAATTCCATCTGGGGTTTGAACGCGCTGCGCCTGTAAGTTGCTGTGGTTAAACTCCGCAATGAGAGCTTTGGCAAAGTTCTCGGGTTGAATATCTCCGTGGAAGATCTTCTTTTTCATAGGGTTATGGGTTTCCTGACAATAAAAACAATTAAGCTGACTATTCGGAATTATATCAAGAATTTTCTAGCTTCTGCCTTATTTGTGCCAGCAGCTTTCAAATGTAACTTGTCACCTGAGTATACGCACGGATACCCACTACGGAGATTCCCAGAAATCCCGGAACTTGACTGAATAGATACCTGGTAGTAAGGTATATGCGTTGCTGATTTCTACATCCCATTTGGAGGTTGGATGGCCTTGAAAAGACTTAAACGAGCTGCCTGGGTTGCAGCATTTGTCATGTTACTCTTGATGCAGATCCCTGTAATTCAGGTGATGGGTCATGCAGCAAGCCCAGGTGGGGGGCAGGCTCAACAGCCAACGGTTGCGATCCCGACCGTTACCGGCACTCCCACCGGGCCAATTGCCGTCGTTTATTCAGATCCCGAGGAGCAAATTAACGTCCGCTCCGGGCCTGGAACTGATTACCCCCGCGTGGGGGTGTTACTGAACCGTCAGGAAGTCCCTGCACTGGGCAGGACGGCTGCCGGCGATTGGGTGCAGATTATCTACCCCGGTGTGGATGAGGGTGTCGCCTGGGTATATTCCCCTTTGGTGCGTATTCTCGGTGGAGATTTACCGATCGCCGAACCGCCGCCAACGCCAACGCCGCGCGTCACCCCGACTATTGACCCCACCCTGGCATCTCAGTTTGTTGTCCAGGCGGCGGCCACGCGCATGCCCACATTAACGCCTCCGGCTCCGTTGGTCATTCCAACATTCACCGTTGAGACCACTTCGACAGGCACCGGCGGTGTGCCGATTGGCTTTGTCATCATCGGATTAGCCGTATTTGGCGTGTTTGGTTTTTTGTTGTCGTTCTTGCGCCAGCGCTGATGAAGAATTCGAGTACGTTCATTCGTTTTAGGATATGTGTAGTTCGATGAAAGATATTCTAAAAATAGGGGTTCTCGTGAAATTGTGGATTTCCAGGTGGGGATACTCTCTACAAATGGTATAAAAAAAGGCCGGATCATCCGGCCTTTTTAGGTTAAACTCTGCTGTTAATTAGCAACTGCAACCGCCGCCTGCGCTGCCGCCGCCATCTTCCGTGCGGAAGGAACTGCCGCAACCACAGGCTGATACGGCATTGGGATTCTCAACCTTGAACCCGCTCCCCATGACATCTTCGACATAATCAATAGTCGCGCCTTGCAGGTATTGAATCGAAACCTCATCAACAACCACGTCAACGCCGTGTTGGCTGGTCTTTGTATCTTGTTCGCGGAAATTATTTTCCAGTGCCATACCGTACTGAAAACCGGAGCAGCCGCCGCCCTGAACGAAGACGCGCAAAGCGTAACCTTCGAGTTCGCGCTTGGCAAGCAAGTCGCGTACTGCATCGGCCGCCGCAGGAGTGAGGGAAAGCACCTCAACTTTTGTATCTGAAAGAACCATGTTATACACCTCTCTTAGGGATGCGAAACGGCTAAATTTCGACGAAGTTTATCATATTTATGCTGCCTCGTCAATCGCATGCCCGACATGTTGTAAAAGTTCACCATTGGTGATGACCTGATGAAGCGTTTCGATTTCCGGTCCCCACCAGGCATCCCCGGCTTGATAGGGAATTGCGGCGCGCACATTAGTGTGGGCAGCTGAAACCCCGACGCCCATCTTGCCATCAGGCATCTGTCGCAGGCGTAAATCCAGGGCGCGGGCGGCGGTGTAGATTTCCACCGCCAGGACATGGGCCGTGTTTTCGAGGATCTGGCGGGCGTGGCGGGCCGCTGTCATGGCATTGGCGTTATGATCTTCCTGTTCGGCAGAGGTTGGCAAGGAGTAGACCGAATCTGGTGAAGCCAGGGTTTGATTTTCTAAAACCAGCGATGCCGCCGTATATTGTGGCATCATCATCCCCGAATTCAGCCCCGCTGCATCGGGTGTATCCACCAGCATGGGGGGCAGACCGGCATTCAATTTGCCGTCCGTTAGGCGGAAAGTGCGCCGCTCTGAAATCCCGGCTACTTCGGTAAGGGCGATGCCCAAGAAATCCATTGCCATGCCGATGGGTTCACCATGGAAGTTGCCGCCTGAGAGGGCTTCACCCGGCCCAAATAAGAGTGGATTATCGGTGGCGGCGTTGATCTCACGCTCGATACGCGCTTGAATGAAACGCAGTGCATCAATGGCTGCCCCCTGTACTTGCGGTGCGCAGCGCAGAGAGTAGGCATCTTGCACCCGGCCTTCGGCATCCAATAGTGTGCTGCCCCGGGTAAGTTGCCGGACGCGTTCGGCGACTGCGATCTGCCCGGCATGGTTACGGGCGATATGAATGCGCGGGTCGAAGGCCGTACTCACTCCAAGCATTGCTTCCAGGCTCATTGCCAGGGCAACATCAGCAGTTTGCAGCAACACGTCGGCATCGTGGCAGGCTAGCGCCCCCAGGGCAGCAGAAAAGGTGGCTCCGTTATTGACGGCCAGCCCTTCTTTTGCCCCCAGAATGATGCGCTCAATTCCGGCATTTAGCATGGCAGCCTTGCCGCGCATGCGCTGGCCGCCGTAGGTTGCCCACCCCGAATTGGCTTTCAGGTTGGCTTCGTCGGTGGTGAAGACCAGCGCTAAATGCGAGAGTTGCGCCAAATCGCCCGAAGAGCCAAGAGAGCCTTGCGAGGGAATAATTGGCGTTACCCCCTGGTTGAGCATTGCCAGCAGCGTCTCGATGACCACCGGGCGCACCCCAGAAAAGCCTTTGGCGAGGGTGTTGGCGCGAATCAGCATGGCGGCTCGTACAACTTCTTCGGGCAGGTCGGGGCCGGTGGCAACGGCGTGACTCAAAATTAGATTGCGACTGAGTTTGGCGGCATCGTTGCGAGAGATTTTGCGGTCGGAAAAGATCCCGAAGCCGGTGTTGATGCCGTAGACCGGCTTCTCTTCGGCGATGATTTTTTCGACCCAGGCGCGTGAGCGGGTGATATTTTGGTAGGCTTCGGGCGCGATTTCAACCTTGGCTCCATGACGCGCCACGGCGACGACATCGGCAATGGTGAGGGTGTTACCGTCAATTTGGATCATGGTATCTTCGGGGCGATGAAAATTGTGGGGCAGGGATAGCCTAGATCAACAGGTGTCCTAAAACCACCGCTGTCAATGTAACGGTGAGATTATCTACGTCTTTGAGGGGCAGCGATTTGACCAGTGTGCCGGCGAGGGCGATGAGGCTGATGGGCAGCAGGTAGCTGCTTATCGGGGCGGGGAAAACTCCCGTTGCAACAAAAACCCACACCACCCCCAGGGCGAAACCCCAGCCGCCGAGCAGCATCCCCAGCGAGCCGATCCAGGATTTCTCTTGCGCCCAGGGCAGTTTCTGTGTTCCCCAACGGCGGCCTAGAATATCGGCCAGGCCATCACCGCCGCACATCAACATCAGGCCGATCATGCCGATGGGCGAATCTTTCCAGTAGATGACGGTCAGCGCCACAAAGACGATTCCGTAAAAGAGCGGGCCGCGCAAGATCTCGCGCTGGTCGCCGCTGCGGGACATGGCCTGCACGGCGGCTTCGTCTTTCATCACCCCCAGGCCTACCAGGGCGAATTGAAAGGTGATCGCCAGCGGGACAAGGGCAGCCAGATAGCGGGCAGCGGGCGCGTCGTTGAAGAGCAGCCAGCACAGCACGAAGATTGGGCCGGTGCCCATATGGATGATCTTGCGGCTGAGATGGCTGCTGACCCAGCCGCGGTGGGCGGCAAAGTCGTTCAGCCGCAACCAGACCAGCGCAGCGGTAAATGTAATAATTAAGGCAAGAAAATTATTGGATAACATATTTAAGCCTCAGAGATCACAGAGATTAGAGAGAAATTCTCTTTGCGCCATCAATGGCGCTTTGTGAGGTAGAGTTTCAGGTGCGCCGCACCTTCCGAAGCAATGTGCCCATCCTCGCCGCATTCGCTGCAGACACTGTGGCAGCTACCAGGTGCAATTGGGCGCGGTGGATACTCCGGCATGCAGGCCGGTTTGTTTATACATCGTCACGTTGGTGAACGGTTCTCCCATAATGCCATCATGGATAGCCCATGAGCGCAGACGAATGTTGTTGGCTGCTTCGGGTTGGCAGAAGGGGGTGCTGCCATCGAGTAGGGGCAGGAATTCGCCCCCCGGGGAAAACCCGGTATGAATGCGCTCCATCAGGCGGCGGCCTTGCTGGTAGCGGAAGCCATAGTGTTCGAAGATGATGGCATTGTGATAGTAAAGCGGCTCAGCAAAATGAATGGTGTGCCCTAGTTCTTGGATGAAGCCCTCGAAGGTGGCAATGGCCGACTTGAGTACGTGCAGCCCCTCGCGAATTTGGCCCGGCGAAAGCCCGGCATGCAGGGCGGCGATTTCGGCCTCAAGATTGCGGTGCTGCGAGCCAATTTGGGTGGAGGTGCCATCGGGAAGCACATCAATATCGTAGCGCGGGGCATGGGGGTCGTTAAGCACATAAAACAAGATGTGTAACTGGCCGTTCATCGTATCGGTGATATGTCCGTGCAGCACGGGGTCGCGGAAACCGAATTGGTGATATAGGTTAATTTCAGCGCTGCTCTTCCCAGCAGGGCAATCGAGTTGCAGCAGGTCATGACCGTTAATGTCGGTCAAGAAGGGGTTGAGACGAAAGCGGTCGAGTAGCTCTGGGGGAATAATGCGCGCGTACAACCGGCGTTTCTCCGCCATTGGGAGGAGGTTAATGCCGCCAATCGTTGATGGTGTGGACATAGGCACCTCTTTGGATTGCTACCAGTCACCGCGCCGCAATTCTCGTTCCATTTGGCGTTGGGCGTCGCGCTGGGCTATACTCTGGCGTTTGTCGTGGAGTTTCTTGCCGCGCGCCAGGGCGATCTCAACTTTGGCGCGCCCGTCGCGCAGATAGACTTGGGTGGGGATGATGGTGGTGCCTTTGCGGCGGACCTCGTCCCACAGTTTATAAATCTCTTTTTTGTGGAGCAACAACTTGCGAGTGCGGGTGGGTTCGTGATTGTAGCGGGAAGCCTGCTCGTAGGGAGCGATATGGGCATCCACCAGCCAGGCTTCTTCGTCATCGACGCGCACATAGGCCTGCTTGATGCTGACCTGTCCGGCGCGAATCGATTTGATCTCGCTGCCTTGCAAGACAATACCAGCCTCAAAGGTTTCTAGTAGATGGTAGTCGTGTTTAGCTTTGCGATTGCGGGCAATAACTTTTATGCTCATGATGTTGTTGATTGTAGCACAAACTACTGTCCGAAGATTTCTAATAACACTGGGTTGATTCTCTCCCAGTTGGGAGCCAGCACCTGCGCGCCGCCGCTGGTGGTGAAGGGAAAGGTCATTTCGCGGGTGATGACGCGCGCATCGATTCCGTTGGCGCTGCCGCGTAAAAGGGCCAGGGTCAGGCGCGGCCATAGCCAGCGGGGGATGTCGGTATCGACGACGGCTGAAAGGTTGGCAAAAACTTGGGGCAAGCGCGGCCACACCGAAGGAGTCAGCAGGCGTTTTATCAAGGCTTGAAGGAAAATCTGGCCGCGCCGCATGCGAAAGAAATCGTCACTCCCGGCGCGGTCGCGCACCAGCGCCAGGGCCTGCTCACCGCTGAGATGATGCTCTCCGGCAGTGTAACCCGACATAGCCGAGTCCAGCACAATGTCCACGCCGCCCAGGGCATCTACCACTTCAAGGAAGCCGATGAAGCGCAGGCGGACGTAATAATGTACATCCACCCCGAAGTTGGCGCGAATGGTCTGCATCGCTAAGGCTGGGCCGCTGCCGGGCTGTTCGGCCTCGGCGAAAAAGTGGGCCGCGTTGACGCGGTTCTCGCCATAGCCAGGGATGGTTACCCAAAGGTCGCGGGGGATCGAGAGCATGCCCGTATACCCCTGAAGCGGCTGAACCGTAGTCAGAATCAGGGTATCGGTGCGTCCGAGATACGAGCCTGGGTCGCGTGAATCGGTTCCCAATATCAAGATATTGTTGCGACTGGGGAAGAGGAAATAGATCAGGACGAGGGCCGCCACCGGCAAGATCAGCGCCAGCGCACAGCCACAACCGCGGCGGCGTTTGCGGAGTGGCTCCCCCCAGGCAGCGTTTTTCTCGGAGGCAGGCGCAATCGGTGTAGGGCTCGTCGCGCCCCAGGAATGGGGATCTTCGTTGATGGTATTTGGGCGGGTCTCGCTCCATGGATCGGGCGTATCTTGGTCGACCGGGGTGGGGCGAGTTTTGTCCCAGGAATTGTCAGGGGGTAAGTGACTCATTTTGGGTGAAATAGTCAATCGCCGCAGTCAACGCAGCGTCGGTAAGGTTTTCGTTTGGCTCGACGAACAGGTTTGGCTGCAATCCATTTTCGCCGATGATCGTGTCTAGGCCGGGGATCCACCATTTGGCGGCGGTAACATGCAGGCTGGAGCCATCTTGCAGGTCGAAGGCCAATTGGATGGAGTCTTTCCCGTGTGTGGGCGTACCGATGAGTACAGCGCGTTGATGAACTTGCAGCGCTCCGGCGATAATTTCGGCAGCGCTGGCGGTGTTGTTGTCCACCAATACCACGAGGGGGAGATTAATATAAGGGCCAACTTGGGTGACCGAATAAGTTTCAACAGGTTTATCGCGGTATTGCTCTTGCAAAATGTCGCCTTGTTCCAAAAAGAGCGCCGCGATATTCACACCGGCGTCCACCAGCCCGCCGCCGTTGCCGCGCAGATCGAGGGCGAAAAATTGCGCGCCCTGCGTCATCAGATCTTGGGCTGCTTTTTCAATTTCTGCAGGTGTGCTGGCAGCGATAAGATTAACCTTGATGATCCCCAGGCGCGTTTCGTCAGCATCGAGCCGCCAGGTGACGGAGGGCAGGGGAATGGAAGCGCGCTCGATTTCAAAAGCATGTTTCTCCCATGTCGGGGGGCGGGCGATCTCCAGGCGCACGGCGGCGCCCTCCGGGCCGCGTAAGACAGCCACAATTTCGTCGGTGGTCATCTCGGGGAGGATATCCAATTCATCTATTGCCATCAATCGGTCGCCGTCTCGAACTCCTGCTTGCGCAGCCGGGCCATCGGGGAAGGGGTACAGCAGGGCAAAGCCAATGGTGTCGCGTTCCAGGGTTGCCCCAATGCCGCCATAGCTTCCGGCAAGGTTGTCGTTACTCAGTTCGCTTTGCACCGGTTCGAAAAAGCGCGTGTAGGGATCGCCGTAGGCTTGTAACAGGCCGTGGATCATGCCGTATTCGAGTATCGGTGATTCGGGAAGATTGTCGATGGCATTCTGCTCGAAAAGCCGCAGGGCTTCGTTGAAGACCCCGAACTGTGTCCCGGCAGGGTGCAGGGCGGCATGGGTGAAATAGCCGGTTCCAAACGCCAGGGTAAAGCCGAATAAGGCCAGCAGGCAGGCAATGAGTGTGCGTTTCCAATTCATACGTTTTCTATCTGATTCTCGTCAACTGCAACTGAGTACATACGGGATCATGAAAAAGCGGTTGTTCACCCATGTATCTCAGGATAATTTTTTTTTCTGGGGGAAGATTTATGATATAGTTGGAAGCCCCGCAAGTGTATCAGTAGCGCAAGCGAAATACAAGGAGAGTTTTGATGCGCATAGCCATTATGAGTGATAGTCATGACAATATTTGGAAGCTAGAGAAGGCCTTGCCGCATCTTTTGGGGGCCGAGGTGGTGCTGCATTGTGGTGATTTGATCGCGCCCTTTATGCTGATTCGTCTGATCAAAGGCTCCGGCGGGAAGCCCGTGCATGTTGTCTGGGGCAATAACGATGGCGATAAAGTGCTGCTCGGCGAAGTGGCTGCTTCTGCCGAGAATATCCACCTGCATGGCGAATTTGCCGAGTTAGAGATTGACGGTTTGAAGATTGCTATGAACCATTACCCCAAAATTGCTCGGTCACTGGCATATTCAGGCCGCTACGATCTGGTGTGCTACGGGCACGACCACACCGCGCACGAAGAGATGGTGGGGCATACCTTGCTGCTCAACCCTGGTGAACTTATGGGGATGAAAGGCCGCAGCACCCTGGCAATCCTTGAAACTGACACTCGCGCTGTGACCTGGGTTGATATCGAGTAATCGTAGCTACTCAGGCCGAATCTCCATCCCCTTTTTTCGGCCTCTTCCGGTTTGAGGCTGAATAGTTAACCAAAGATTATCTAAAAACTGGAGACTCTATGAGCAAACAATACCATATTCAACTCGAACCCGGTGATGTCGGGCGTTATGTACTCCTTCCTGGTGATCCGGGGCGTTGCGAGAAGATCGCCGCTTTTTTCGATAACCCAAAACGCATTGCCCAAAACCGCGAATACACTACCTATACCGGAAACCTTCTCGGGGAGAAGGTTTCGGTGACTTCCACGGGCATCGGCTGTCCCTCTACCGCAATTGCTGTTGAAGAGTTGATCAAAGTGGGCGCCGACACCTTCATTCGGGTGGGTACCTCCGGGGGGATGCAGCCTGGCACTAAAACGGGCGACATTGCCATTGTCTCGGCAGCCATTCGTGATGAGGGCACATCCAGCCATTACCTGCCCATTGAATACCCCGCCGTTGCCGACCCCGATATCGTGCTGGCTCTGCGGCAAGCTGCCCAAAAGCTAAATTTACCCTACCGGGTGGGGGTTTCGCACTCAAAAGATTCGTTCTACGGCGAGACTGAACACGAGCGCATGCCGAGGGCCGAATATCTCGCGGCGCGTTGGCGGGCCTGGGTAGCTGGTGGGGCAATTTGCTCAGAGATGGAAGCGGCGGCGATCTTCATCCTGGCGGGCATCCACCGGGTGCGCGCCGGGGGTGTAATGATGATGGTTGCCAAAGACGAGGGCCTGCCCAAAGACGAAGAAGGTAAAAAACTCTTTCATGGCGACCGCGCCATCCGCACCGGGATCGAGGCAATTAAGATTTTGATCGAAGAAGATCGGAGATCGTCAGCAGTTGAACGTTGAATGTTTACGTCTGACGGTTGTCCGCCCGGGCTATTAAAATTTAATTGCTCAACCGACCGACAAACGAACTAACCATCGGTTATCGCGAGACCGCCAATTTGACAATCTTCCCCTCCGCGTCGAAGGTCAGGCGGGCGTAGCTGGGATGGATATGTTGAGCGTCGCGCAGTTCTTTGCTCATGGTTACCACACTGCGGCGGGGGTTCACCGCCGGGTGACTCTTGGCCCTCAGTTGACCGGTGGGGCAGGTATGCCCTTCGCAGCAGCATTCGGCTTGCTCGTGGCTCAAGGCCAATTGGGCGCCTTCCATACCGGGGAGGTACTGCTCAACGACCTGTTTAATATGGATCATGACTTCTTTTGGGATCGGTTCAGATGCACCGGGCGTGGCGCTACGGTCGCAGATCGTTTTTACTTGCGGGGGGGCTTCGGCAAAGCGCAGCACATCTTTAGGGGTTGTGAGACTTGAAAGGTCCCTAGCACCTTTCGGGTACTGCACAACGGCCAGGGGGTCGCCGTACAACACAAATGAAATCAATGTTTTTTGGTCTTCGCCATCCAGGTAGCCCTGGCGTTTGTGCATCTGGCGCGCCAGTTGGATTTTGGCCCGCCGCAAGGCTTCTCCGGCTGGATAACCCTCTTGTAAATAGCCCCAGAAAGATTTGCCCAACAAGTCGGCGGCGTTCAGTGGGGGGGTGATCGAGCCATAGGCGATGGCTGTCGAACCGATGACCGCCCGGCTGCCGGAGAGCAGAAATTTAAGCGCCAGTGAACCCTCCACGCGGCGATTAAAGACGTGCGCCCCATAGCAGGCTTCGCTAAAGACCACTTGTGGAGCACGCCCACCATTGACAACATCTTTAGGGCGCAGGGCGATAGGATAGTCGGCATAGAGATGTTCACCCACGGCGTTCGGGGCCGGGTCGCGCTGACCATACCAATCCGGGGCATCGATCAGCCCGTGCAGGTTAAAGTATCCCAGCTGGGCGCTGGGTTTGGGCGTCGGTTGGGAGTTACCCAATGGCGGCGAGGTCAACATGGCGCGCGGCTCACCAATGGCACGGAAAACCGAATGCGCCGCCCGCTGCCAAATTTCGGCGGAGTAGCCAAAACTGCTACTCCCTTTACGGCGCGGCAGCAGCCGCCGCAGAATTGTCAACAACCAACCGAACCAGCCATCACTTTGTTCGTTTTCAGCGCGGTGGGCAGCGTTCATTGCCCGCAGGCTGCTTAGCAATAAATCTGGGTCACGGCCATGTCCGCCGGGCAGCCGTCCAACCGGCCACTCTGGGATGAAGTAGTTCTCATCGCGGGTCGCGTAGGGGTTGTCAGAGGGCACATCCACATCGGCGTCATCGGTGGGGTTGGGTAGATGATGAAAGGGGACGACCTCTGGCCCGCCGACGATCAATAGCGTGCCAATCATGGCGTTCTTTTCCCGCAGCGCAGTGTCCAAATCGCGTAAGGCCAGCTTCAGCGCCCACGCATCATCAGTTGGGGTAGGTTTTAATCCCAGCCCGGCCATCGCCGCCGGGTCATCGGGGTAGATTAATAGTGACCCCCACCCCTTGCGTTCTCTCAAGGTCAAGACCAGTTCACTCATCGCAGCATCGAGCATCTGGGTGGTCTCCGGCCCAAATTTGCGCCTCAGCCCGGCGCGTGTGCTCATGATGATATATACCGGCATGCGGCCATCGGCATGTGCTAGTTCGGCCAAATTGAGACGCTGGGCGGCGCGGGCTACCTTCTCTTTTAGGATAATGGGAGTTTCGGGATCTTGGGCTTTGTGATCTGAATCTTCAGAGAGCATTTCCCGCACAGCGGCGCGGGCCTGCTCTAATTCAACACGTAGATCGGCTTTGGAGGTCCCCCTCGCTTCGACCGGAGGATTGGTATCATCAGACCGCAGTTGAGGCCCTTCATCTACACGTAGCGCGCTTGGCTCCGTCTCCTTTGTATGGAACGGGTGCGGGGACACTGCAATTGCGGGAGCCTCAGATTTTGCTTGGGGTTGCCACTCGTGTTTGGGGGTGGGGTGTGCCTCCACATGCGTCCCGCTTTGCACAAAGACCCGTGTTTCGGGCGGAAGACTGGCATTGTCGGAGTGCAATCGAGGCGCTTTATTTGTGCGCAATGCGGTTAGATCTGGCTCCTTCGCGTTCAACGGAGGTCGAGAAGCAGGGGAAATAATTTCTCCTCCGGGCAGCAGATTCCACCCTAACGCAGCAGCGACTTGCGCCGGGATGGAGATTTCTAGCGGGGCTTGCATTTGTTTCGGCCAAAGGGCTTGGTAGGGATTGTTCTCTCCCCACAACCGGGATGATGCTTGTCCGCTGGGGTCGCCAGAAGCCGCCCGGTGCAGCAGGGCTACGGCCTGGTCGGCGCTGCCGCCGCCCATCATGCTATCGGCCAAGATCAGTTGAACTGGGATACACTCCGGCCAGCGGCGGTGATAGTGTTCGGCCAGATTGCGCACGGCTTGTCGGGGTGTCTCGGGCTGCCCCCACAAAATTTTGAGATGCGTCACTCCGGCGAGTGGCGGCATGTTCTCGTGTGCCAGGGCCTCGGTAATGTGTTCTTCAGCAGCGGGGTAGTCACCATTGGTCAGGGCATGGTGGGCCACTCTAAGAGGCTGCACCCAGGTCGGGGCGGGATGTGCCAACTTCTCACGTGTCGGAATGCTCCCCCCCAGGGCCAGGTAACAGCCGCGCGCTTCGTCAATCCCTTTGCTCCCGCTGTTGCTGTGTGTCTGGGCGCGCAACTCCTGTGCTTCCAAAAATTCGGGATTTGCCAGACAGATCTTGTCCAAAATTGGTAAGGCTTGCGCGGCGCGTCCCTCCCCAATTAATGCCTGGGCGTGGAGAAGTTGCGCCGCGCAATCGTGTTCGTAGTAGGTCAACCATGCGAGGGCGGTCTGGCGCACAAAACGGTAGGACTTGGCACTCAGACCAGCCTGCAAAATTGCGAGTAATTGCGGGCGCGGCCAGGGTTTGTCTTGGGCGATGAAATCATAAGGAGAATTGGCATTCATAGTGTGGCCTCACAAGTTGGTTTGCACATCCACATTTTTCCTGGGGTTGTGTACCAGGTTCAGGGCAACAATTGCGCCCAATTTGCGATGGATGCTGATGTCGTCGGGGGCTAACCCAGCGGCGGTGCGCAGCATGATCTCGGCGTTGCGGAAATCTTTAATGTCTTTGAGGGCGGTGCCGGCCCAGTGGTACGGGCGCGGGTCGCCAGGCGCAATGGCGATGGCCTGCTGGCAGGTTTGCAAGGCCAGGTCGTATTGACGACGCTCGTAGTAGGTGCGCCCCAGCTCAATATAGGGTTCCACCCACTCAGGGGTATGGTCGACTGCCTCGCTGAGATGTTGCACAGCCTGGTCGAGTTGACCGCTGCGACGCAGTAAGAGTCCCAGTAAAAATAATAACCTGGCGCGGTTATCGGCAGACAGATCTTCGTCGGCACGTGAGAGGACTTTTTGAGCGGTCTGGATGGCGCGTTCGCTCTGATGGTTTTCGGCCAGAGCATGAGCCAGCGCGATTTGGATTTGCACGTCTTCAGGGTATTGCGTCCTGAGCTGATCGAGCGCTTCGGCGGCGGCCTTTGGCCCGTGCAATTGACGACGCAGTTCAATCATCTTCAGCAGAAGCGGTGTTGAAGGGAGTATGCGTGCAGCTGCGGCTTCCAGGGCAATGAGGGCTTCGGTGGGTTTCTCCAGGGCGGTCAGGGCGTCGGCGTGCAGCAACAACGCTCTTGGATGTCCGGAATTATTGCTCAGGGCTTTAGCGGTGTATTGACTGGCCGTCTCGGGTTCACCGTTCTCCAGGGCTGCTTCTGCCAACACCACAAAAGGCTCAGCTGATGCGGGCATCAGCCGGCCTGCTTGTTTGGCGCATTCGACAGCCTGATCATTTTCGCCCGTTAGTCTGTGTACTTGGGCGAGTTGTAGCCAGGTGAGATGTTCATTAGGTTCCAGCCGGACAGCTTTGCGCAAGGCGGCGACCGCGCCTTGCGTCTCGTTGGCGGCCAGTAATGCCTGACTGAGTTTCTTATGATGCTGGGATTTGAGCGGCTCCATGAAGATGACGCGTTCTAAATACGCAACAGCTTCTTGGATAGCTGTCGGCCCGATTTGCTCTTGTTGTTCGAGGAGCAAATCGGCTGCAATCGTGTGCCAGTAGGGTTCGTTATCCCAAACAGCCAGTAACGCCTGGACAGCTTGCAAGTGGGCCGGATGATCTTCGACACGGTGCGCTACGGTCGCCCGCAGCGCATGGAAAACTGGGTTGCTGCCAATATTTTGGCGGATAGATGTATCCAGGGCGCGTTGAGCCGCTGCCAATGCGGCAACAGGGTCTTCACGCGTCAATGCCAGGGCAATCTGTGCCCACAACAACGGATTTTGGGAAATGTTCTTTTGCGCAGCAAGTTTCAAGGCGTGTCGGGCGGCGAGTTTGGTTTCGCCGCTATGGCGCAGAGCTGCCAGGCAGGCGGATTGATTCTCAGCCCGAGGGGGGAGGTCGAGCAGCGCCTGGGCGTGTTCGCGGCTGGGTTGAAAGATAGCCTGCCCCCGCGCCAGCCACAGCGAAAGGAAGGCCTGCGGCTGGATGGGGCTGTTTTGCTCTTTATAATTTTCCAGGTTACGCGTGGCGCGCAGAATGGCTTGCTCAAAATTTTCGAACGCACTCGCCGAAATGGCCGAATCCCCTAAAGCATGCCATTGGATATTGACCGTGCGACAAAGGTGCTGATATTCGGCCCGCAGCACCAGGGCGCGCGCCAGCTCTGCCTGCGGGAGCGCTTCCTGGGGGGCGCTTTTTGCCGCTTGTTGCAAAAGGTAGGTGGCTGGCCCCCAGGCCATGCATTCGATGGCGGCTTCTGCGATGGAGATACACATATCAACCGGTGCGTCACCTTGCGACCCAAATTGGATGAGGGCTTCTTCTAAGGTCTGAGCGGCAAATTGCCCATTGCCCTGCCGCAGGCGCAGGCGTGCTTGCAGCGCCAGGGTGCGGGGGTGTTCCGGGGTAAGTTGAACTGCTGCAGTTAGCGCTTCCGCCGCCGCGATTTCTTCATCGGCGGCGAGGGCTAATTCGCCTTGCAGGCAAAAATAGGTTGACGCGCGAATGGTTTCGATCGCAGTTAAATTAAGGGCCTGGCCTTGAGCTTCGGTCAGGATCTCAAAAGCCTTTTCCTTTTGAAGGAAACTCATTTCTAGCTGAGCGGTGACCATAACCGCCTCGATGTAGTGTTGTAGGTATGCGCGAGGGTTGAAATGCTTCACGGCCAGTTTTGCGCAGGTCAACGCCGTAGCGATATTTCCTTGTTCTCGTGCAATAATTGCCGCCTGTAAATTAAGGTGAGGATCTTCGGGAGTTTTCTCCAAACATTGCGAAACCCACCGTGCGGCTTCTGCTAGCGCGTCCATTTTCAAATGCAGGTCGGCTTTTTTCACCTTCAGCAGTATATGATCGGATTGTAATCCCAGGGCTTCTTCGATAATTTCCAGAGCGACAGAGTGCGCGCCCAGTTTTTCGTGGGTATCAATCAGGCGGGTGAGGATACTCAGATGCAGTGCCTGTGCTTGCGAGTCTGCGGCATCTTCCAGGGTACTGGATTTTGCCAAAGCGGCTGCCCGCTCCAGGCAGACAGCGGCACGGGCAGGGTCGTCGGTTGCCAGCAATCCATCAGCGGCCTGGATCAATTCAGTTGGCCGGGCAGTCTCTATACCAATGAGTTGCTCGAAGGCGCTCTGGGCTGCGGTGAGATCGCCGCTTTCGAGCAGTATTTGGCCATACCGTAAGTGATAGCGCGGCTGTTGAGCATCTTGTCGGAGGGCTTTTTCCAGCGCATGCAGGGCTTGTTTGGGGGCATCCAGCCGCAACGCTTGTTCGGCAAACCACAATACGGTATCGGGATTGCTCAAATCGGTTTGCAGCGCTGCCTGGGCCGCTTGCAGCGCCTTGGTTGCCAATTGGTTGGCGATATAAATATCCGAAAGCAGCCGGGAAATTCCAGCGTCTTCCGGGTTGTTTTCCCAAATGGGTTCCAAAGCTGCCAGCGCGATTTCGTTTTGACCCAGTTTGAAAGCCGTACGGCTCAACCCCAAACTCAGGCGGCATTGCCAATGGGCACCTTCCCCCAAAGGGCCTCCCAGGGCGAGACGATAGGCTTCCAACGCGGCCTGGGTTTTCCCGTCGGATTCATAGACTTCTGCCAGGAGCGCTATCGCCGGGTGATGATTTTTATTCAACTCCAAAATGTATTGCAAAACCGTTTCGACCTGCGGCCCGGGCGCGCCAGATGCTAGCAGTACCCGGGCATGCTCAAATTGCAGGTCTATGTCTTCTGGGTGACGATGCAGCGCAGTTATGATGACTGGCAGAGCGCGTTCGGGGGTCCCAGCCTCCCTGAGGGCGACAGCATACATCCGCGTGATTCCGGCGTGCGCGGGCGAGCGGCGGTGGGCGGCGGCTAGCTTTTCATGGGCTTCATCGTGATGGCCTAACCGGCGTAAGGCCTGCGCGAAGGTCAAATCAATTTCAGCCCGCAGCATCGCGGCGATGGTTTTCGATTGCCCTAACTCGGCGGCGCGGCGCAGCGCTTGCAGCGCCTGTGTAGGGGCGTTCGCTCGATGTTGTTGTTTTCCCAGCGCGAGTTGGATGGCTGCTGAATCGGGTAAAGCCCGGGCAGCAGTTTGCAGCGTTTGCAAAGCGCCTTTTGAGTTGTTGGCGCGTTGTTGGGCGGCAGCAAACGCCAGCCAGGGTTGCTCATCGTGCGGAGAAGTGCGAATGGCTTTTTCGAAGTGCAGCCAAGCCTCCGAGTGTGCCCCGGCGCGTTCCAGGGCTTCACCGAGGCATGCCAGCGCCAGCCCATCCTGGGGGTCAGCTTCGATGAGTGCTGCAAGAATCTGTTGCGCGCCGCCGAGATCGTCATTGTGTACGCGCGCTTCTGCCAGTGCACGTCGATCATCCGATGAGCCGGATGGCCCCTGCGGGATCAAATGCTCATACGTTTGAATCGCCTGCGGCCAGCGCTGGAGCAGCATGAAGGTTTGGGCAAGTTTGCGGCGGATTTCTTTATCATCTGGCGATAAAGCTGTACCAAGTTGCAGCCAGGGTAGGGCATCTTCCGGAGCGCAGGCTTGCAGGTAGGCCTCTGCCAACCGCTGTATGGCCTGGGGGTTGTTGGGCTGGTCTTCGGCGTCTCGGGCCGCTAATTCAATAGCCTCTTCGGTCAGCTCGAGTTCGAGCAACAATTTTGCCGGGGCGCTGTCGTCGAAGGTTGGAGCAGTTTGCAGGGCTTGCATGCCCAATGCCTGGGCTTGTGCCAGACGCCCTTCGTGGATGGCTATTCGGGCTTCGGCAACGAGAGTCTTGGCGGTGGGAGTGTGTTCCGCAGCTGAAAAAAACAAGGACTTAGCCTGGTCAAAGAAACCTTGTTCAATCAATACCAGCGCCAGGGTCGCGTTATCATCGGGCAGCGGGGTGTGGTTGTGTTCTTCCCACAATGCCAGAGCTTGTTCGGGGCGACCGGCGCGAATTTCGGCGCAGGCCATTTCGAGAGCGATGGCGGCATGAATCTCTTGGGCAGCTTTCTGCGCCGATTGCAGCGCAGCTTGAGCGCTTTCGGGATGATCGCTGAGATCTTGATAGTCGGCCTGTTGTAGTAGTTCTTGCAAGGAAGCGATGGGCGATTGAAGTGTGGCGGTGACTCCCTTGCGCGGCCCGGGGGTGGGGCGCGTTGAAGGGGATCCCTTTTCTGTGGAGGGGCTACTCGCTGTGGTGATCTGCCTGGCAAGTTGCGCGGCGAAATGAGGCCGTTGGGCGCGCAGCATGTTAAGCACAGACAGACGCTCATCGGGCGGGGCGATTGTCAGGCGTTTGGCAATCATCTCGATGTGTTTTTCGTGCTCCAGGGGGTTCGCCAACAAACTTTGCACGACTTGTTCGGCGGGCACTCTTGCCAGGAATTCGGCAGGCGTTGGCAGCAACCCTACCAGGCAGGCTAGGGCGGCATCAAGGTTGGGGGTTTGCGGCAGCGTGCTCCAGTCGGCGGGGTGTTTTATCAGCGCCAGCGCCAGCAAACCGGCCTGCGGGAGTGTGTTGGGAAGGGCATTATTGTTAAGATAATCTTGATAGACCTCGTCACTCCGCGCGGCGATTTCTTCGGGGAGATGCCGAGGAGTCTGGCGCAGATCTTCGGCATACAAATTACATTTCAGGGAAATGAGCGCCAGGTTTGCGGGACTCCAGCCCTCGGGAGCAGGCCCCAGCCGCTTTTTGGCCGCCACGCGAAATTCCTGGTTCTGGAGTGCCTGCCAAATCAGCGCGTTTTGCCGTAAGACCGGGATCACTCTCGCCCAGGCATCCTCCGCGAAAAAACTTTGCAGCTCAAGGATAACTGACGAAGATTCCATTGCTGGAAATTCCTCCAAAGAAATAGAGCGCCAACCCGATGGAGGCGGTGAGTTGTAAGCTGCCAAGTAAAAGCAATAATACGCCGATGCCCGAGCTGGTGCGCACCATTTCGTTTGTGGCGCTCAGCAAGGCAGATGCGTTGCCGACAATCCCGGCCAGATCGTGGGCGAGGGCTTTTTGAGCCAGCTTGCGAGTGTGAGCGGTTATTTCGCGCACGTCCCGGCCCAATGTGCGGGAAAGCAAGATGACCATGCCGCTGACAAAGGTAACCGAGCCGAGTAAGAAGAGACTGAGGATCATCGCGAGAAGAATATTGTTGGTTTGTAAGTCGGGCATCTTAGGCTCCTGTGGTGTGATGCACGCAAGTTGTTGCAAGAAGTATGCCCACGCTCTGTTTGGCGCGCATTCACCATCTCTACGGATGTGTTACACGACAGGGCCTTCTTAAAGTCAAAACAAATAGGAGCTACGCACTTGCGAGATGAAAGTCCGAAAAATAGGGGTGTGTGGGGTGCGGAGCACCCCACACACCCCTATTTTTCGGTAAATTTTCAACGAACTGCGTAAGTCCTAACAAAAAGATTTAACCGCAGAGTGTGCGAAGAACGCAGAGAAAACTCCGCGCACGCTGCTCTCTCTGGGGTAGATCCTTGCCCTGGTGTGATTTTAAGAAAGCCCTGTGTTATGCGAAAGCGGCCATTGACGAATGTTCTGAACCTCAGTACAATTTAGGGCGTTGTGACGATGTCGCCATTTTTGGCGGCTTTTTTTTGCGGAGGTAGCTATGTCTGAGGAAGCCCATTTACACGAAGAAGAACCTCTGGATGTTTCGGCGGATGTTGTAAACCTGTCACAAACCCCAGTGGGAAGCGTGCGCGCCGATCTTGTGCGAATGCGTCAAAGTGGCGCCGAGAATATCGACGCCAGCGAAGTAGAGATTCGGCAAGGCGGTGCAGGCGGCGTGAAAGCCGAGGTGGTTAGCATTACTCAGGGTGGCGCCGGTGCGGTTCATGCTGAACAACTCCATGTGACACAAGGCGGTGTTGGTGTCGCTCGGACGAATGAAACTACTGTTGTCGATGGTGGTATTGGAGCTATCTTCGCCGATACAGCCACTGTACAAAGTTCTCAGGCTGGTGTTGTTGTTGCCCGCGATTTGCACAGCGACACAATTCGCGCCGGGGTATTACTGGCCGGACAGGTTGAAGGCCATGTTGAAACCTACCTGGATACTCCCCGTGCGGTTTTAGCCGGACTATCTGCCGGAGCAGCAATTGGCCTGGTGCTTTGGGTTGGGCAATTGCTCACCGGCCGCAAGGGATAATCGTCATAACGTCGGTTTCGAAATTTGCCTGTATACTTGCACTTGAGCAGGCAAAAATCTTATTTTTTTGAGGAGCGAAGGTAACTCGTTTGGCGAGTGAGAGGCGCTCTGAGGAAGGAAAAAATGTCTGATCAAATAATCTTAGAAGCTACCCGCCGGGATGTTTTTGGCAAGAAGGTCAAGCAAATGCGCCGTGAGGGCAAGCTTCCTGCAGTGGTCTATGGCTATGGTGTTGAGCCTACGCCTATTACCCTGAATTTGCGAGAGGCCTCCAAAATTCTGCGGACTGTGGGTTCATCTACATTAGTTACGCTAAAAATCGATGGCGAAGAATATGCAACCCTGGTTCGTGAAGAGCAAAAGGGCATTATCTCGCGCGAGTATGAGCATATCGATTTTCAGGCCATTAATATGGATGTGAGTGTCCGCACTCAGGTTCCGATTGTGGTTGTGGGGGAAGATATTCCCGTAGTGCGAGATTTTGGCGCCTATTTGATCACCGGTTTTGAATCGCTTGAGATCGAATGTTTGCCCAAAGATTTGCCTGATCAAATCGAGGTGGATGCGACTGTCTTGGAAAATATTGGCGATATTATCACGCTCGCGGATCTAGAACTTCCCTCTGGTGTGACGGCCCTAGATGATCCCGAAACGATGATCGTTGTAGCTACCGCTCCGGATGCAGCCCCTGCCGAAGATGAGGAAGAAGAACTCGACGAGGATGAATTGGGCCTGGATGAGCCTGAAGTGATCGAAAAGGGTAAAGGCGAAGAAGAAGAGGAAGCCTAGGTTTCCATTTGAGCCTGATTATGATACATCCCGCAAATCCCCATTTTTGCGGGATGTTTTTGTTTCCAGATGAAAGTATCAAACAGGAAGGCCTTGTGCATGAAAAAAATGCAGATAGTTGTGTATTTTCTTTTCACGGGATTGCTGCTCGTGGGGTGTGGATCTGCTCCTGAAGAAGTTGTTGAGTCTGCGGCAGCCCTTACCCCCACACCGATTGAAGACGAGTTGCCCCCAGAAGTCGCCCAGCCCGGTGCGTTGCGTCAGTGGGCGGTTGCTGCCCAGGCCAGCACCGAATATGCCGACCCAGAATGGGCTGCTATTCAAGCGACGGGCGCTCCCAACACCGCGCGCTGCGGCGATTATCAAACCGCATGGACCTCATCGGGGAGTGACACCCTCGATTGGTTGGAAGTGGAATTCGAACAGCCTGTGTATGTTACGGCAGTGAATATCGTGCAGACCTTTAACCCCAATCAGGTTTCCAAAGTTGAGTTGATCGATAACTTTGGGCGGGTACTAACGGTTTACGATGCAGCGCCTTTTCAGATCGATCAGCCTTGTCCCTATACTTTAGCAATCCAGCTTGAGAAGACGCCGCGCATGTACGCTTCTCTGCGCATCACGATAGATCAGTCGGTGCTGGGCCTGGGGTGGAATGAGATTGACGCGGTAGAGTTGGTAGGAGATCAAGAATAGCGCTTATCTGGTTCCGATAAGCCAAGCGCTTCCAGCAGCAGCAGGGTCATGCGCGCACTGGCTCCCCACAGAATTTCACCATCGTAGGGTTGGAAGTGTATGACCGGAATCGGTCTGCCGCGCTGAAAAAGTTTGCGATGTTGCGTTGCGCGATTGGCCGGATCGGCCAACCATTCGAATGGAATGGTGAAAATACGGCTGACTTCTTCGGGCTGGGGGCGTACCGGGTATGGCCAGGGGATCGCGCCCACTACGGGCGTGACCCGATAATTGGTAATGGTCAGCATGTCGCGCAATTGCCCTAAAATGCGCACATCCTCGGGCTGGATGCCGACTTCTTCTTGTGTTTCGCGCAAAGCGGCCCGCACCGCGCTGGGGTCATGGGGATTGCAGCGCCCACCGGGGAAAGCAACCTGCCCACCGTGTCGATCCTTAGGATGCAGAGTCCGTCGGATGAAAAGCAAATGCCAGCCTTGCGGCGTACACAAGAAAGGCATCAGTACAGCAGCAGGCTGAAGCGGCGCGTCCATCAGCCTGCCGCTGTACGGTGTTTCGGGAGGCAGGTTGGGGGCCAGGGCGTTGTTCAGACGTTGTGCGATTTGGGTTTCGGTGAAGGCCATCTTTGCAATAGCTTTATCGGACTCCGCTCCCGCAATACGGACATTCTGCGGTTGTGGCATCTAACCAATCGATCTCATCCGAGCGGATTGGGCCGCCGCATGAAGGACAGTGCAAGGGTAGTTGAGGCCGTTGAGCGGGACTGCCTGCCGGTTGGTAGCTGGCTGTGTCCGCGGGGAGCGTTTGCTCCAGCCATTGCTCGAATTCCGCTGCCAGGGCGCTGTGGCCCCACTCGGTGAGTTCGGCGACTACCCGTGAGCCAGCCTGGTGAAGATACATCCAGCGTTGAGCGCCGGCGATGATATTCAATCCCTGGCGGAGCATATCGCCGCCGCGTTCGAGATTTCCGGCCAGGATATTCGCTTTCCCAGCCTGAAGATAAAGACGCGGCGCCTGCCGCAACATGCCGCGGTCGTGGGCGCCGCGCGCCAGGCGTTCGAACATATCGGCGGCGTTGGTGTAATCGCCGCTTTCCATTAAGCGGTGAGCGCGTTGCAGGGCTTTGTGTGCCCGCCCGTGAGTAGGACGTGGTGAGGCGGGGTTATGGCGCGTACGGCCAGGACGCGGGCGCATGGGGGGACGTCTTCTTCGACGCATTTTTACCTCCTATGAAATCGGTCGTGCAAAAATCAAATATCCGGTATGTGCCACCATACGGTGCTTGGGGCGCATTCGTTCGGCTACCGGGTTGTAATAGCGCAGCATGGTTTCACAAACTTCGACAAATGAAAACTGATGTTCTTCGAGAGCACTCAAGAGTTCCGTGACCTGATTCGCAGTCGGCAGCAAACTGCCAAAGAAGCCGCCTGCTTTGAGCGCGCCACGCGCCTGTGCAAGATAATCCTCGGGGTTAGGTAGATCTAAAAAGAGCGCGTCGACATCTTGCTCATCGAAGCCTTCTTCAATATCGCGCTGCTTGAACGTCACCCGTTCAGCCAATCCCAGGCTTTCTACATTCTGCCGTGCCACTGCCTGAAATTTACGGCGGGACTCGTAGCTGTAAACATGCCCCTGTGTGCCGACAGTATGCGCCAGGGCAATTGTCAGTCCGCCAGACCCGCTGCCCGCTTCTAGCACACGCTGGCCGGGGCCAATGGTCATGTTGAAAAGGATAAAGCTAATATCCTTCGGATACATAATTGTGGTGGCGCGGCGCAGGTTGAGCAGCAATTCGTTAAGGTTGGGCTGGAGTACCAGGAAGGGTTTGCCGAGATGACTGTGGGCCTGCCGTCCCCAGGGGTGGCCGATCAAATCATCGTGCAAAAGATATCCATGATGCGTTTGGAGTAACTCGCCGGGTTTCATTTGCACGATGAAGCTCTTGCCGCGCGGGCCGAGCAGGTGGACGACTTCGCCAGCTTTGACGTTCAGACTCAGGCCCTCAGGTGTTTCTTGAAAAATTCGGTGATGGCATTGTAAACCGTGACCCGGTTTTCGAATTTGAGCACGTCATGGCCTTCATTTTCGAACATCAGGTATTCGATCTCTTTGCCAATTGAGCGCAAGTGTTCGACAAGATCGTGTGATTCTTGCTCAACTACGCGGGGGTCATTCTTTCCTTGGATGACCAGCATCGGCGCAGCGATATTTTCGATGTAGGTGCGAGGAGAGCGATCGGTCAGAAACTGACGGCCCTCAGGTGTCTCGGGGTCGGCCAGGGCGATTTTGAAATAAGGCTTCCAGGTCTCGGGGATGCGCTCTGAGAAGGTGAGTAGATCGTATGGCCCGAACATATCGCAGGAGGCTGCCCAAAGCTCGGGGTGGCGCGCTGCCAATGTGAGGGTCATATAGCCTCCGTAGGAACGGCCCACAACGCCGGCCCGGCTGGTGTCGATGCGCGGGTCTTTAGGTAAGATCTCGGTCATGGCATAAACATGATCGAGACGGTCGTCGCCGCCCCAATCTTGATCGACTTTCTTGGTATAGGCCATTCCGTAACCGGTTGAGCCGCGCACGTTGGGGACGAAGACGGCAAATCCATTGAGAGTCAGGAATTGGATCAGGGGCATCGAAAACCAGGCGAAATCGGGGCGTTCCTGGCTCTGTGGGCCGCCGTGAACATAGTACACCAACGGGTAGGGGGCCTGGGCGTCGACAGAATCGTTGGGCAAGTAGAGGCGGGCGGAGATGCGCAGCCCGTCGAAAGATGTATACGAAGCATCCTCCCCCGCCGAGAGCAGGGACTGCGGGATGCCCAGGGTGCGCTCGCGGGTGTGCTGTACAATGGTGCGCTCTGCGCCCTCAATAGTATAGATTTGTGTAGGCGAGGTCGCCGTAGAGAAGGATAGGGCGAAATCGCCGCTGATTTTCTCGAAGCTGAGATGTTCTAGCACGCCATTCGAGATTTTTCCCTGACCGACGAGGACGTTTTCTATTTGGAAGGTCAATGCCTGTTCGTCAAAGCGGCCTTCATAGACCCAATTGGCCCCGTCAATATTGTAGCCGACCAGGTAGCGGTCACCCTCAATATGTCGCAAACGTTCGATTTCTCCCAGGCCGGTATGCGCCTTCCCTTGTGTGGGAACTTCTCGAATACCCTCAGGGTTATTCAGATCGAAGTAGCAAATGCTGCCGCGATCATCGAAAAGGGTAGACAGCAGCAAAAGGCCAGTATCGCCGCGTACGAAATGGCTTTCTCCAACACCATTGGGCGGATAGGCTTTATCGGGTTGGCGTTCGGTGATTGGGGTTCCAAATAGCAGCTTTAGTTCGCCGTTTTCCCATAAATAGAGGACATGGTCGCCAAGCGAATACCCCTCGGCCAGGATGATTTTTGTGCGCTCTTCGTTGACGCTATCTACATAGCCGCCATGTATGCTTCGTTGAAGATCTGTAATTTCACCAGTGGCTAGATTCACCTTCAGGGCGGAGTTTATGGCTTCTTTATGTGAAGCCGCCTGAAAGAAAGCCAGATTCGCATCGGGGATGGTATCCATCAAGAAAAAGCGGTGCTCATTGAAATATTCTTCGAAAGCCGGTTCCGGGTATCCGCCATCCATTGGGATCAGCATGGGTTTGTAATCTTCATCCCCATCCTGATCGATCAAGATTAAAATCTTTCCAATCTTAGGGAATACTTTATAGATATTGCCGACCAGATGAGGATTTTGCAGCGCGATTTCGGGAGGCAACAGCGGCTGGGGGATGCTGCCGCCGCGCTTCATGCTGTAGAGGCTCAGTCGTCCGCTGAGGTTGCTGATGAAGTAAACGCGCTCATCAACCAGTTCGGGAACCAGAAAGAGACGGGCGGAGAGAAACGATTCAATGCGGTGCATTAGGGTGTCCTTTTCTATTTGGGATTGGCGGTCATGCAGTAGAAAATTTTAGGACGGCCAACCCTGCAAAGTTATTCACTGGTGTCAACCAGGCTCAACCAATAGCCAATAGCCAGCGTAAAAATGCTGCCAACAGTTGCCATGCCCAGATTGAGCGGCCCTAGACCGAGAAAATGCCAACTGCGAAAATCTCCCAGAATATGCCCGCCCCAGAAGCCGATCCAGGTGAGTAAGATATAGAGCAACAACCGACCTGGGCCGCCGCCGCGCAACAGATGAAAGACCGCCGCGTAGAGACTCGAAATAACCAGGCCGATCAACAGGCTGGGAATGGTCATGAGATTAGTATATCATTCCCATCAAGCGCGTTCGAAACCTGAGATCGTCTCTAACTCTTTGAAAAAATAGTCTCTATCTTCATCTTTGGCAATTTCTTTGCCAGTTTCCTGGGCCAGCCAGTAATAGCCTTTCGCTTTGGCAATATCACCCGATACAGCGTTTGACCGCGCCAATGCTTCGTAGGCAAATGCCAGGTCGAAATCACCGAAGTTGTGTTCTTCGCAAAGATTCAAGCAGCTTTGGGCATATTTGTGCGACATCACGCCAAACCCTAAGACGGCGTACACGCGCGAGATCTGCCAGTCGCCGCGAGCAAAATTGAGTGGGGTTCCGGCCTGCCCCCAGTGGTAGCGCGATGCGTGGGCCAAATGGATCATTTCGATGTCTTCGGCCTTGTCGCGGTCGGTTTTTTCAATTAAATCCCAGGCCGCGTTGAAGCAGGACACGGCGAATGTGCGATGTAGTTCTTTGTCGCTCATTTTGTCATGTGCTCCTTTGAAAAATGGATGATACCTCCACCCAGGCAGACCTCGCCATCATAAAAAACTGCGGCCTGACCGGGGGTGATGTCGAGCAGGGTTTCATCGAATTGAATGTGGGCTTCGCCCTCTGCGAGTGGTGTGACCAATCCCCAGGCCGGGCGTGCTTTGTAGCGGATCTTGACTTCGGCGCGTATCGGCTCCACAGGCGGTTCTCCGCTGATCCAGCTAACTCCGGTGGCGTTTAGTTCGCTGTTGCCCAACTGGTCTTTCGTACCGATGATGAGCGTATTTGTGGTTGGGTTTTTACGCAGCGCGTATAACGGCTGCGGCGCGGCAATGCCCAGGCCGCGCCGTTGCCCAATGGTATAAAAGGCTAAACCCCGATGCTGTCCTAATTCTTCACCGGCCAGATTGACGATTGGGCCGGGCTGCGCCACTGCAGGAATATTGCGCAACAGAAAATCTTGATAGCTGCCGTTTCCCAAGAAACATAAATCTTGACTGTCGGCGCGTTCAGCTACGGGAAGATCGAACCGGCGCGCCAGGGCGCGAATTTGCGGTTTGGTGTAGGTTCCCAGGGGGAAGCGTGCACGGTTGAGTTGATCCTGATTAAGGACATGCAGCACATACGATTGATCTTTGGCATCGTCGACGGCTTTGAGTAACTCTGTTTGCCCGTTGTCCGCGACTCGCAAGCGCGCATAATGCCCCGTTGCCATAAATTCTGCCCCTAACGCCAGAGCTTGCTTTAGCAAGAATGTCCAGCGGATTTTGCGATTGCAGATCAGGCAGGGATTAGGCGTAACGCCTTGAACGTAACCATCTATGAAGTATTCGACAACTGTTTCACGAAACACATCTTTAGCGTCAACAGCATAGAAGGGAATATCCAATTGGGCGGCCACCCGCCGGGCGAGATTCATGGAATCAATGGTGCAGCAGCGATTCTCGGCCTCGCTGCCGGGTTCGCTCCACAGACGCATCATCATCCCAATGACCTCATGGCCTTGTTCTTTCAGCAGGGCCGCGGCAACCGAGCTATCCACGCCCCCGGACATCGCAACAACGATTCTCGACATTTGGTAACCTATCTCATCGACCTGGCTTGAGCAACCAATTTGGGCAACACATTTAAGAACTTATGCACATCGTCTGCCGAGGTGTCTTTGCCAACGGTAACCCGTAGAGAACCCAAGCCCCATTCACGCGGCAGACCCAGCGCCTTCAACACTCCAGACGGTTCGGGATTACCGGTTTTACAGGCCGACCCGGATGAGCAGGCAAAACCTTCCACATCCAGCAGCATCAACAATAGATTACCATCCACGCCTTCGAAGGCAAAGCTGGCGTGGTTAGGTAAGCGCTGGCTTGGATGCCCGGTTAATTTTGTGCGGGGGATTTCTTCGAGTACCGTGCCGATCATTTGATCGCGGAGGGGCACGAGATGCTCATGCCGGGTGGCGGCTTCGTTTTGCGCCAGCCGCAGGGCTTCGGCCATACCCACAATCAACGGAATATTCGGTGTGCCTGCTCGCAAGCCAAATTCTTGTGAGCCGCCGGTCTGGCTGGCTTTTATCGTTACACCCTGGCGCACATACAGCGCCCCAACACCTTTTGGCCCGTAGAATTTATGCGCTCCTATCGAGAGTAAATCAGTGTTGAGCGCCTGTAGGTTAATGGGCAAATGTGCTGCACCCTGAACCGAATCGCTATGAAAGGGAATGCCTTGATCGCGGCACACTGCGCCGATTTCGGCAATGGGATTGAGGCTGCCGATCTCGTTATTGGCGTGAATCACAGAGACGACCGCCGTTTCAGGGCGCAGGCGGCGGGCGACTTCCTCTGGATGAACGATGCCGTATGC
This sequence comes from uncultured Anaerolineales bacterium, assembly GCA_964344175.1. Taxonomy (GTDB): domain Bacteria; phylum Chloroflexota; class Anaerolineae; order Anaerolineales; family UBA11858; genus NIOZ-UU35. The sequence goes on along the minus strand of CAYFMI010000003.1, from coordinate 33,048 downwards.
ATCTATCGATAGATACTCCAATTTGAAGCCAAATAATTCTGCCAGTTGCTCTGCTGTGCGTGAGACAGCATGATGTTCTACCGGGCTGATTAAAATGTGGTTGGCGCCGCGTTGCTGGCGGGCGGCCCAGGCTGCACCGCGCAACGCCAGATTGTCACTCTCAGAGCCGCAAGAAGTGAATAAAATTTCCTGTGGTGCACAATGCAGCGTCTCGGCGATTTTCTGGCGTGCGCTTTCAAGAGCCGCATCAGCCTTCTGACCAAAACGATGAATCGACGATGGATTGCCAAACTTCTTTGTGAAAAAGGGCAGTATCGCCTCCATCACGCGCGGGTCAACCGGCGTTGTGGCTGCGTAATCGAGGTAAATTTTTTCCGAGTTCATGTTAGGCATTCGCAGAAGCACGCTGAGCGGAGGTTGTGCAGTCGAAAAGCGCTCCTGTGAGTGTCCTTCGACTGATGTCATTCTGCTCAGGATGCTCACCACAGCTTTTTCCTCCAGATGCGCGGTAGAGAATAATCTTCATCGAAATGAAAAACTCCTGATCGTTAGAAACAATCATGCGTGTTGCAAAACAGGAAGAACCCCGCCTTTCAACACGCACCCCGCCGATTATAGCATGTTATCTGTCTTAAATTTGTAACCTCAAACCCCCAATCTCTATCCCCTTTGATATAATACCCACGTTATAACGATCTCAGTTACTGATGTGATGCGCAGATAAAGGGACAAGTTAAATTTGCCATTCCTTTTTTGCTGCTGTATTCCAACCAAGCAATTATGGAGGTTCGATGACGAACGACATTCGATTTGGTACCGACGGCTGGCGCGGGAGAATAGCCGAGGACTACACCTTTGCCAATGTGCGCCGCTGCGCACAAGGCTTTGCCACTTATTTGTTGAAATCTGGATATAAAGATCAATGGGTCATTGTAGGTTATGATATGCGCTTTCATGGCGAAAATTTTGCCATCGCGGTTGCCGAAGTCTTGGCCGGAAATGGCCTGCGAGTCTATTTGACCGATGGCGCTTCGCCCACTCCGGTGATCTCATATTCGGTGGTTGCTCGACAGGCGGTTGGCGCGGTCAATGTCACGGCTTCACATAACCCGCCGACCGATAACGGCTTCAAAGTGCGCGACGAAAACGGCGGGGCCATTCCACCGGCTGGACTCAAAGAAATCGAGAGTCTTATTCCGGCCACCCAGTCGGAAGCCAGGCGCAAGCCGTTTGCCGATGCCGAAGCGGGCGGCATGGTTGTGCGCTTTGACCCGGCACCCGATTACATCAAACACATTCAAACCCTGATCGATCTTCAGCCGATCAAGGATGCCGGCCTCAAGGTGTTGGTTGACCCAATGTGGGGCAATGGCGCGGGGTGGTTTACCCGTCTCCTGGCGGGCGGCAAGACCGAAGTCATCGAAATTCATAACGAGCGCAATCCCATCTTCCCCGAAATGAGCCGCCCGGAGCCGATCCCGCCGAATGTGGATGCCGGTTTGCAAGCTACCCTCGACCACAAAGCCGATGTGCTCATTATCAACGACGGCGACGCAGACCGGGTGGGCATAGGCGATGAGAAAGGCCGCTTCATCGACCAACTGCGCGCATACGGCCTGTTGGCCTACTATCTCTTGGAAGTGCGCGGCGAGCGCGGCCCGATTGTCAAGACCATCTCAACCACGAAAATGCTCAACAAGCTGGCGAAGATCTACGATGTGCCGGTGCATGAGACCGGCGTTGGTTTCAAATATGTCGCGCCAAAAATGGTCGAAACTCAGGCGCTCATCGGTGGCGAAGAATCGGGCGGCTATGCTTTTCGCGGCCATGTCCCCGAACGTGATGGCATTCTGGCCGGGCTGTTCGTCCTTGATATGATGGTTCAACTTCAACGCAAGCCCTCCGAACTGATCGATCTGCTTTTTAGTAAGGTCGGCGGCCATTACTACGACCGCATCGATACGCCTTTCCAGGGTGAGCGCCAGGATAAGATCGACCGCATTATCGCCGCCAACCCCGCAACAATTGGCGGCCTAAAAGTGACTGATTTCGTCACCATCGATGGCTATCAATTCATCCTCGAAGATGGCGGCTGGCTGCTGATCCGTTTTTCGGGTACTGAGCCGATCATCCGGGTATATTGCGAAACCACGCATCAAGACAAAGTGCAGGCGATATTACAAGATGGGCTGAGGATTGCTGGGATAGAGTAGCGTCTTGGCGTCACAATGAATTGATGTGCTGACAGACACACATTGCCATTTGTATTTTGATGCCTACGATAGAGATCGCGACGCGGTTGTGGCGCGGGCCTGGGAGGCGGGCCTGGAGCGGATCCTCGTTCCGGGCATCGATCTGCCCTCCAGTCGCGCAGCGATTGAGTTAGCCGAGAGATTCCCGGGGGTGTACGCCGCCGTAGGCGTGCATCCGAACAGCGCCACCACCTGGGATGCACAAACGCTCGATTCTTTGACAGCTTTGGCCGCACACCCAAAAGTTGTTGCAATCGGTGAAATAGGCCTCGATTATTACCGCGACCGGGCGCCGCGCCGCCTTCAAAAGCGAATCTTTCAGGAGCAAATCAAATTGGCGGGGCAGGTCAATCTTCCAGTCGTTGTCCACACCCGAAATGCTAGCCCCGAGGATCGAGCCTGCATCGAGGAGATTATCTATCTGCTCGTTGCCAATAGCCCCAAATTGCCCGCTGACCGCCCCGGCGTGATCCACTCATTTTCTGGCAATCGGGCTGAGGCGAAGGCAGCTATTGAATATGGTTTCTTTATTGGTATCACCGGGCCGGTGACTTTCAAGAATGCCAATGAACTGCGGGGCGTCGTTGGGACAACCCCGCTAGAACGTCTGCTCATTGAGACCGATGGCCCATTTTTGACACCGCACCCTCACCGAGGTAAACGCAACGAACCGGCCTACGTGGTTCATGTAGCCGATCAGATCGCTCAAGAATTAGCGCTTCCGCCAGAAAAGGTGATCAAAGCCACTGCAACGAACGCACAGCAATTATTTTGTTGGAGAGAATCAGTTTGAGTACTAGTTTTTTTACGCTTGTTGAAAATCAAATTGGCCGGGTTGAGGCCTTGATGCAAGGTCAAATTGAAGAGCACCACCAAGACCTGCACAAAGTTTTAGAACATCTGGTTTCTTCGGGCGGAAAGCGCGTTCGCCCGGCTGTAGCTTTGCTTACTGGTCGAATGCTGGGGGCCGAGGTTAAGCGCCTGATAACCCTGGCAGCCTCCATTGAGATGTTGCATACCGCGACACTGGTACACGATGACCTGATTGATGGCTCGTTGTTGCGCCGGGGAATTCCCACCATCAACGCCCAGTGGTCACCTGCCGCGACTGTCTTAGCGGGAGATTATATTTTTGCCCGCGCGGCTGAATTAGCGGCTCAAACCGATTCGGTAGCCGTGATGCGCATATTTGCAGAGACTCTGGCGACTATCGTCAATGGAGAAATCACCCAGTTATTCACCAGCCGGGGCTTATCCAGCCGCGAAAACTACTTCCGCCGCATTTATGCCAAAACCGCCTCGATGTTTGTGCTGGCAACTAAATCGGCAGCGCTGATTAGCGGCAGCGGTGATGAAGTCGTCGAAGCTGTGCGGGTGTATGGTTATGAAATTGGGATGGCCTTCCAGATTGTGGATGATATTCTCGATTTCACCGGTGAGCAATCCACGGTGGGTAAGCCGGTTGCCAGCGATTTGCGCCAGGGATTGGTGACTTTACCGGCGATCTACTACCAGGAAAATAACCCAGATGATGCCGATATGTTGGCGGTTCTACGGGGGGAATATAATAACGACGGTCGTATGACGCGGCTTGTTAAGGCTATTCGCGACAGCGGCGCAGTGCATAAAGCGCTGGACGAAGCCCGCCAATTTGTCGAACGCGGCTGGCGGGCTCTCAATGGCCTCCCCGAGGGGAAAGAGCGTCAGGCGCTGTACGAGTTAGGGCAATATATCATCGACCGCCGCGTCTAGGGCGATTGGATCAAATTTTTGAATGCGTTGTTGAGTTGATTTTTGCCTGGTGCAACGCACTTGTTTTCGAACTTATTGGGCTACTTCAATTTTCGAAGTGCTTCGCACCTTTGCTGAGGTCTGGCGATGCAATCCATTAGGGTGTGGGCAAGTTGAAATAATTGTAAACCGCCTGAGATAACTGGCCTACTAAACCAGAAGAGGGGTCCCAAATTAGTTGTACCGGATGATACATAAAAATCACCAGGACATAATCCCCACCAATTGTGTAAATAATCCCCGCATCACCAATCAAGTTGATAATGCCGTTGTTCGTCACCCAGCCGTGCTTGTGGGCAATCTGAGTTCCCTCCGGAATCCCGGCTTCCAACAGCGACGGCATTTTGTTTTGTGTGAGATACGATATCATCGCTTTGCATTCATCCTGGTTGATCTCGCCGGCGAAAGCCGCGGTCAGCGCGCCGCCACCGGTCTCAGAGCACTGATAAATATCTTCCAACAGCATCCCCATATCTGAGGGGGTGGTTTGGTTATAAACATCTGGGTTGGTGCTGATGTCTTCGCGAGAGTTGGCCGGTGTTGTAAACAAGTCGAGAACCGGCGCGCCCAGATAGAAGTGCCCGGCCAGGAACGTGTTTTGCAGTCCAATGGTCTGAAGATCTTCCGTGATAAGCAATGGCGCTCGAATAGGGTCGATTTCGCGCTGCATCAACCAGTCAGCAGTTTCATTGCCCGATTCGATAATCATCAATTCGATCAGATTAGCCGTTTCGGCATCGGGCGTCTCGTTGATGCGCCGATACGTCGAAACCAGGATAGGGATCTTGATAATGCTGGCGGTGGTGAAAGCCACATCAGGATTGACCGGATAGTCCACACCTTGCTGGTAAGCAAAGTGGATCTCATCGGCAGTTTGCAGATCCAGCATATAGAATCCAAGAATGCCTTCAAATTCTGCCAAGTCAATCGTTTGTTTGAGCAATATTTCAAGGTTTTCGCGCGAGGGGCGCGGGGGCAGGGTGCGTGTCAGGGGTAATTCAACAATCCGTTGGGATATCGAGCGTAGCGCATTATCAATCGGCAGGATGGCGCGCGTCACATCCAGAGAAGTCCCCAATGTGCCTTGTTGGAAATCCACCGAGCCGGCTACCGGCAGGGGCGGTGTTGGTGGGAGATCGTAACGGGTAGAGATCTCTTCGCTGAGATAAGTCTTCAAACGCTCTTCTGAGAAGGATGAACGCAGCGGAATGTCACTGGGTGGAGTTTGCCGTCCCCATAAATAATCCCAAAAGCCCAACCAGAACGGAACCCGCGTGCGCTCCAGGTCGGCCGCGGCCAGCATACTTTCCAGGTCTAGCTCAAACCCGACCACCGATGGGTCGAGATGAATGATATTTTCATTGTAGTGAAGCTCTACCGGAAGATTGTAAGTTTCTAAGAGACGTTGCGCGGCGGCCTGACGATCTAGCCCGCCAACGGGAATATCGGCAATCATCATGCCGCTTGGAAAGACGGCTCTCAGACGGCTGAAAGATGCAATTTGAATTGTGGATAGTCCGATTGCGAAGAAAACCATGAAAATGGATATCCATCGCAATGCAGAGAATGAGCCTCGATTACGCATGAGAGCGATTCTATCACAGGGGCTTTGAGTTGCCAAAAGAGTTCATCGACTCGTAAAAGTTGGGTGTACAATTTCTCTTGAATCAAGTATCTTTTGCACTGTCACTATTTTTCTGCATACTATAAGATCAAGGTTGCAAAGTCACTGTGTATTTCACATATTAGGCCTTGCGCAGTTCGTTGGAAAATTTACCGAAAAATAGGGGGCGGAAATTGCCTGTGAAGGTATCGACCTGCGCAGGGTTATTCTGCTGAAGGAAAATGCTTATGCTGCGTTCTTTGTTGATCTATCTCTCTAAGGCGGGTTGGGCACGACGATTGGTAACCCGCTGGCAGATTGCCTGGAAGGTTGCTTCTCGTTTTGTAGCTGGTGAAACCCCCGAGGATGCCATCCAAGCTATTCGAGTGCTCAATGATAGGGGAATTTGTGGAACTCTCGATCATCTCGGCGAGAATGTCACCAGCGCCGATGAAGCCCGCCAGGCCACCGAGGAAGTGCTACATATCCTCGATGAAATCGACCGCACCGGCGTAAAATCTGGCGTGTCGATCAAACTCAGCCAGATCGGCCTTCTGCTCGATGAAGCGCTTTGCGAAGAGAATTTACGCCGTATCCTTGAGCGGGCGAAATCGCAAGATAATTTCGTGCGTATTGATATGGAGGATGAGCCGGTAGCCCAGATCACCTTAGATTTGTTTAAAAAGATGCACAGTACAGGGTTTGCCAATACAGTTGGGATTGTCCTTCAGGCTTACTTGTACCGCAGTGAAGAAGATCTTCGGCAGTTGATGCAGGCCGGAGCACGCGTGCGCCTGTGCAAGGGCGCCTATAAAGAGCCGCCCGAAGTCGCTTTCCCCGGCAAAGCCGATGTGGATGCGAATTTTGATTTGCTGACCCAAATGTTGATCGACGGCGCTGTGGCCAAGAAATTGCCCCGCCTTTCAGAATGCGGGCGATTTCCACCCATCCCCGCGATTGCCAGTCATGATGAGAAGCGCATTCTCTACGCCAAAGATTATGCTGAGAAGGCAGGTTTCCCGAAAGACGGCCTGGAATTCCAGATGTTGCACGGCATTCGGCGCGATTTACAAGAGCAACTCGCCGCCGAGGGATACCCGGTGCGCGTGTATGTGCCCTATGGCACCGAATGGTATCCTTACTTTGTCCGCCGCCTGGCCGAAAGACCGGCGAATTTGTGGTTTTTTATTTCGAATTTCTTTCGGAATTAGGGAATTCCAAAACGCAAATCTGCCCAAAAACGGGGTTCCAGTTACGCTGGAACCCCGTTTTTGGGCAATGTGTTTTGTTCTATTTATTGAAACCGTTATTCTGCGTGAAACTGTCACCAAGTTTGTTGCTGCCGGGTGCAGCGGCGAAGTTGAGAATGCCAATAACCTCTACTGTGCATTCCACCCGCACGCCGGAATTGAAGCCGCTGGGCAGGTTGGGGATATTCGGCGCATAGTACGATAGCGTGCCACTGGCGGCAATTTCGACATCGTTGATTTTGGCTTCGGGGGCCTCATTGAAATGAATGTCGCAGATCCCCGGAGACGAGGTTACATTTGAGATATTGAATCCACCTGAAAAAATTCCGTCTACATTGTTTGGCACCTGTGGAAAATATAAATTTCGGGTTTCACTTCCCGCAGGAATGGCGCTGTAGGTTGAGCCTTGCCCAACGCGCTCGACAGGGATAGCGTTGCCGTCATTGTCGGCCGGGTTGCCGCGGTTGTCTTCGTTGACAATGGCAACTACACGGCCTTCGGGATTGTCTACTTCGATGATTGCATTGCCAAACCGCTGACCGACGGGGAGCGCATCCACCGGATCGAGCACGGCAAGGTCTGGGATGTACAACGCAAGTGCCGCGCTGGGATTGATTGAGTCTGAATTGTAGGTGTAGGATTGCCCCGCGAAGTTGAAGGTGATCGTGATGGTGGTGGCGACGTCACTCACGTTTTGGATGGCGATTCCACTGCTATAACCGTAAAACCGACGAACGACGCGCGGCACATAGAGCTTGCTTGCCCCAGAGCTGAGTCCATTATAGCCGTGGAATTGAGACGTGCTGGAGTCGGTGCCGCTATTGAAGAAATTGACCAGCAGCGCAATTTTAGCGTCGACGGGGTTGCTCACGCTGACTTTCGCTGCGCCGATAAAATTGGCGGGAATTTCTGGATTTTCTGTTTGATCGAAAACTATGGTGCTGTACCCTGGAATTGTAGCCGTTTCAGTGGCCGCGGGCATATCGTTCCCAGCCCTGTCTTTGTAAGTGATCGTGATAGTGGTCTCGCTGCTGCTGGCGTTTTGCACGGCAAAATAAGAGTTCCAGCCATAGAATTCTTTCATTACCTGGGGGGCGTATTTCGTCGAGGCAATTTCAGCTTCAATGAGGCCAGAACTGCTGGCGATGCGATACGGGCTTTCGCTGGTTCCATCTCCTGTGGTTTGGGTGTTGACTGTGCAAATGACCGATCTTGATGAAGTGACGACTGCCGAGCCTACGAATCCCTCTGGCACGCCCAACGCGGCATCGCGTGTCGAATAGTTGCGGCTGCCTCCCGCGGGGATCGTATCGGTATAGGTTGCAGCCACTTGCTCACTGTTCTGAACATAAAAGCTGATCGTGATCTCCGCAGAATTGCTTTGGTCTAAATTCTGGCAGGCTATGTCACTCGTCCAGTCGCCGTCAGGCCCCTGCGCATAAGCGCCGGGAACAGAAGCTAGAAGGAATCCCAGGCATAATAAGGTGGTGAGTATTTTTTTCATAGGTATGGCCTCCAGATGCAAAGCAATGCAGGACAGTGATGATATTTTCTCGGTAATCTAATTATACCGGTATAGTCGGCTTTGGTCATGCCGGGTTGTTTTTGGCAATTTTTGCATATAAATCGAGGGTGTCGCGAGCGTCGTGCTGATTTTGATAGCGACTTGCGCGTTCTAGCCCTCGCTGACTCAGTTGTTGGCGCAGCTTGTGATCGCAAACGACTTGCCGCATGGCTTCGGTATAGTGGTGCGCATCAAGGGGGTCTACAAACAGGGCGGCCCCGCCCAGAACCTCGGGGAGTGCTCCCACACGACCGGCAATCAGCGGCGCTCCGCAAGCCAGGGCTTCGACAGCAGCCAGACCAAAACCTTCGTGCAGTGAGGTCGTCACGACAACTTGTGCGCCGCTATACAGGGCCGGAAGATCACCGTCGGGGATGCGGCCTGTGAAGATTACATTCGATGGCACAATACCCCGGCGGTATTGTGCCAGATCTTTGTCGGGGCTTTTCGCATATGCGCCTCCCGCGATCACTAGGGCAATCTCCTCGGCTGTGCCTGAGGAGTGCAAGCGCTGAAAGGCGTTGACCAGCAAACTGATGTTATTCTTGTTATCGATGCGGCCCACATGGAGAAGGTATTTCGCTGGCAAATTGTATCGCGCGCGGGTACGCGCGATGTGCTCTGGGGCTGCAGGTTGAAAACGCGCATGCACCGAAGGATAGATCACGCTCATTTTTTTGGCATCCACCCCAAAGTGAGTCCGAGCATCCTGCGCGGTGGTTCGCGAAATTGCAACCACACGAGCGGCCTTTTTCAAGGTGATGGGTTGAATCCACCGCCAATACCACACATCCACATTAGACATTAGCTCAGGGTGCAGCAGTGTAGTCAGGTCATATAGGGTAACAATATAAGGTGCCGGAACCTGGGGTGCGCCAAGATTTTTGGTAAAGTGAACCAGGTCGTAATCCTGGGCGATGCGCAGGATCATCCACTGTGCCCAAATCCGAGCGAGAAATCGGTTTTGGGTTGGCGCAATGATGGGGTGCACATTTCTTGCCAGCAAAGAAGGTTCGGGTTTGCTAAGCAAAACGCGATACTGGTGTCGCTTGTCAAGCGCCAGCAGGTTTTGTAGCAAGTTAAGTGTGGCTGTGCGCCCCCCGCCGTAATCGTGAATACCGAGTGCGTCGATTAAAATTTTCAAGCGACTTTCTTTCCTATGGCAAAAATATCATTGCAGAAAATCCACTTCAGCAGCGGCAGTCGAGTAAGCGCCTTTTGGATACTCCGTACATGCCGATTGCGCTCATGGTGGTATTCTTGCGTGGATTCTAACCAGATAACGGGCAGGAAACCGCTCTTGCGCAACGCTACCCGCAGCGAGAGCGGAGATTGTTCGTTAACGTGCAGATGGGCATAGCGCCAGCGGGCGCGCGGGTCTCGGGGTTGCTTCTGCCTGCGTAAACATTGAACCAGCCGGTAGAGCGGATAACCCCAGCGGTAATACCACAAATTCGGCATGGTATGAACGAGCAGGTTTCCGCCGGGTTTGAGGACGCGGCAGGCTTCGGTTAGGGCAGCGTGCAGCGTATCTGGGGTCAGATGTTCAACTACATCCAGCATGAAGACGGTATCGAAGCTTTTGGGAGCAAAGGGCAAGTGATTGGCTCTGGCCTGCTGGAAAGCCATCTTGGGGTGAGGCGGCAGTCGCTCTGTGAGGGCCAGTGCGCCTGGGGCGTAGTCTATGCCCCAGGCCAGGGCGTTGCGCCGGGCACAGTGCCAGACGAACTCGCCGCGCCCGCTGCCAATGTCGAGGATGCGCTGGCCGGGCTGGATTGCGGCAATTTCAAGGGCGCGCTCCTGGCGCGGGGGGAGCTGTGCGCCGGTTGATGAAAGAAATTGGCTGTGCCCGTCGCATTCGGTCAGATAGTAGTCTTGCGTGTAGGCATTAGGCGGGGGCTGGATGCCCTTTGTCGGGTTAGCGGAGCGCTTCATGGAAAAGATGACTCAATTGGGCCGCGACGTTAGCCCAGTTTAAGTGATTCACCACCGAACGCCGGGCTGCTTCACTTAGCAGCTGCCGCCTGTTAGCGTTATTCAAAAGTTGTTCGAGGGCATTTTTTAGCCCTCGAACGTCACCGGGTTGCACTAATAAACCATTGATACCATCCTGAATAGCAAGCGTCACACCGCCAATATCGCTGGCAATCACCGCCAACCCGCAGGCCATCGCTTCCAGCAAAACCGTCGGCAAGCCATCGAGATTGCCGCCCGGATCTTTGACCGATGGCAGCACGAAAATATCGGCCTGGGCGAGAAAGGCCGGGGCCTGATCCCAGGGAAGGGTGCCGGGCAGAGATACGCCCGCTTGCAGTTCGAATTCTGCAATCCGTGCGGTCAGCCGTACTCGCAGCGGGCCGTCCCCGCCGATGACCAGGCGGGCATGGGGGTATTCCTTCACCAGATCGGCAAAGGCGCGCAACAAGGTCTCAAACCCCTTTTTGGATACCATGCGTCCCAGGCCTGCAATGACCACATTTTGCGGAGGGTATCCAAGATGGGGTGCGATCTCCGGATGCGCGGCCTCAGGGTGGAAGCGCGCCGGATCTGCACCCCAGGCCAGCAGGCGGGTATCTTGCGGCGCGCCCAGCTCAAGGGCGGTTACTCGCAGTTCAGGGCTGCAGGCGGTCACGACGGCGGCACGCCGGAACGCCCAGGCGGCCACCTTTGCAAAGGCTTTATTTTTTTTGGCAATATACATGTCCGAGCCGTGCAGGCTGATGACCAGCGGAATTTTTAGAATTCTGGCGACCAACGCGGCCGCCGGGCCGTTGGGTAAGACCCAATGGGCGTAGATCAGTTGGGCGTTTTGGGCGCGGGCGACGCGCCACAAGGTCAGAAATTCGGCCAACAAGAAAAAGGGCAGCAACAAATAAGTGGCCGTGCGCAGACGCACATCGGCGTGCAGCGAGCGGGCGTGTCCCATAATGTGCCATCCTGCTCTTGGCGCATAGCGGAAGCGATGCACCGGCACAATGGCATCTTCTCCTGCTTGTAGAGCTTCGTCATACGGCGCGACGACTTCAATTTGGTGGCCTCGCTTTGCGAGATGCTCGGCAATCGATTGCACGAAGGGAGCCGTGCCGTCTCCGGGGAAGCGGGGATAGGAACTGGTCAGCAAGGTGATACGCATGATTAGACGGGAGACAGGGGACAGAGGACGGGAGAACGCGGTCTGTCGTTAGCGGTCGTTCATCGTTTAGCGCGAAATGAACGGGAAGAATATCCGCCCCGGCCCTTCGACGACAACAGTATTTTGCGAGGTGTAATTCTCACGGAAATCGTTGCACACATCCCCCGGAACGTCGCAATAGGCGGCATCGTTGCACCAGGCATTCTGCACCCGCGGGCGGCCGCCGTTAATATCCACATCATCGAAGGTGATGTCAATCGAGCGGCCCCAGTAATAGTTTTCGCCATACAGGGGAACCTGTACCTGGAAGTGGAGATGATGCCCCCAACTTTGCCCGGTGTTATCCACATTGCCGATGAATTGGCCCTGTGCCACTGGCGTCCCCTGAACTTTGAGTTCGGCGGGGATGCTGTCTTGTTTGAGATGCAGGTAAAGTTGATAGGTGACCGGGTCGGTGGTCACATCCTTGATGACGATATAGTTGCCTAAGGGCTGCGTATCGGAGCAGGTGTATTCATAGCAGGTGGGCACGTCGTCCTTCCATAACCACACCTGACCGGCTTTGGCGGCGTAGATATTCCACAGTTCGCCATAGGTTGAGAAATCAAATGAATAATGCGCGTTCCCACTGGGGATGTACTCATCGTGGCAGGTACTCTGCGTCAGGCGGCGGGTGATGCCGGCTTCCCAGGGCAACAAGTAGCCACCCAGCGCAGCGGTGGGGATATTGACGGCCTGGATGGTGTGTCGCCGCGCCCAGGCGTCTTTGAATTCCTGGGGCAGGATCTCGACCGGAATTTTCATCAGCGTATCGATCCAGCCGTTGGTAGTTGGCAGCCACACCCGCCAGTCGTCACCCATGCGTTGCAGCAACGCCAGCCCCGGTTCGATGGGGGCCGGTTCGCCGCTCTGCGGGTCGTACGGAATCAACCAGCCCACTGCCCATAGGCCATCACGAGAAATGCGCACATTCTCGATGCGCGTCTCGGCAGCGATAAAGGCCAGCACATTCTGGCGCTCAAGTTGAATAGCGACTTGCACAGCAACCCCCACCTCGGCTATTTTTTGGGGGTCAGCTGTGAGTGTTACAGGGATAACTTCTCCCGATGGCCGGTTACACGAAGCCAGGGCAATCAGCAATAGGATTGTATAGGTAAATCTTTTCATGGCGATTTTCTCTGCAACAGCGACCGCAGACAGCAATCTGCGGTCTGTCGTCCGACCTCAGTCGTCCACAATTTTCAGAGTCAATGTCTCGTCTTCCCCTCGGCTGAGTTCTAGCACCAGGGTATACACCTCTTCAGGGGCCAGTATGCCCTCGAACTCAACCCGCTCTGTGACCAAACCCTCCTGGGTGGTGTGGGCAATGAAAATGTAGGGCGTTTCAACTTCGCTCAGATTGCTGATTTCCACGGTGTACCGCGTCCCAATCTCCAGGGGCGCGAACACGCTCAAGTTTTGTTCCCAGCCCAAACTAAAGAAAGATGCTCCCGCGATTTGGCGCGTTTCCCTTGCGAGTTGTCCCCCCTGTGGGTCGGTCATCCTCAGGCTGATCTGCGATGCGCCCACGGCAACTTGCAGGTATTCGCCGCCCGGCATGGTGGGGATAACTGGCTGATAGGCGCCCGACCAGCGGGCATGACCGCGTACGGTGCGTTCGTGGAAATCCTCCCAGGGTAGTTCTGCCGCCCGTCCGCCGGGATTGCTGGCGATCACGCCGGTGGCGTCGTAGAGATTGCGGGGCTGGTTTTGGGGCGTGACCTCTGAGACGATGGCAACGTGGTCAATCTCGCCGTCTTCGCTCCAATCGAAGAAGACAATGTCACCGGGCTGGTACGGCGCAGCGTGGGGCAGCATCTGGCCGGTGTAGCTGAAATAGCGCCACATATCGTGGGCGTCGCGGGCGTCGCGCCAGCGGTAAAAATGCTCCGGGTGTGCGCGGTAATCCTGCTCCAGCGCAAACTGGATGTTGTACTCCACGCCCCAGGTGTAGGCATCCAGCACCAGGTCGGTGCAGTACCCGGCGGCATAGCCGTGATAAGGGCCGCTTTCGCCGCGCGCCTCGCTATAGGGCATGCCTAGATCGAGACGCGCTTCTTCGAGAACTTTTCCGTGGGCGGCGGTGAAATGGAGGCCGTTCGCGTCGGCGGTTACCTCAATGGAGCGTGATTCTGGCTCAAAGGTGAAACCATCTTTCGCGGGGATCAATTCTGTAACCCCTGGTGGGATGCCGCTAAAGAAGAAATACCCGCTCCCATCGGTGCGCGTGGAATCCCCGCCCGACGTTTTGATCGTGACCAGCGCCAGCGGCTGCCCGGTGGCATCGGTGACCTGCCCGCTGAGGGTGAAGCCCAATGCTGCCTCGCCGATGTTCTGGGTGATAGCCTGGCCCTCGGCGGAGATGGCCAGCGTCTGGCCGTCGGCGGAGATGGCTACCCTGTCGGGCGGGACCTCTGCGGGGACGGTTTGCATTGCGCCGGATGTCAGATCGACGTAGAAAATCCCTTGCCCTGGCGCGGCGATAGCCAGGGCCGTGCCATCGGCAGAGAGAGAAATTTGCGGCGCAGTTGGGCTGGTGGTTTCGAAGCTGAAGATGATTTGGTAAGCGCCGTCGCTTTTTTGGTAAACCAGGGTTTCGTAATGCTGCTCATCCATCTGGCTAAGAGCGGCCAGGGTGTTGGCAGATGTAGATAGGGCCAGTTGTTCGAGTACGCGGGCATTGTCGTCCACCGGCAGGTTAAGGTATTCGATCTGCGCCAGAACGCGGTTGTATAAATAAATGCGCGGCTCGTTGGAAATGGCAATTGCCAGTGTTGCCCCTTCGGATGAGAAGGCCACCGTACGGCCATCGCCAGAGATCGCTAGCGTCCCGCCAGAGGGGAAATTGCTCTCTGCCTCCCGGCTGCTGACTGAGGCGCGAATGGTATGCCCGGTCAGGCGGTCGCGGATGAAGACATCGGCTACACCGTTGCTGTCGTCGAGTACTAGGTTTTTGGCTTCTGAGCGGAAGGCCACATAGCGCCCATCGGTTGAGATGTCTGGGTCGGATGAGTTGCCATCGCCGCGTTGGCCGCGGTCGTTTACCGAAGCGCGTTCGGTGATCCCGGTCAGGCGGTCGTGAACATAGACATCCTCAAAGCCGACTGCATCGTCAGGGACAAGTGAGTCAGCCGCCGAAACGAAGGTCACAAAGCGCCCGTCGGCAGAGATCACCACTTGAGATGCGGGCGCGTCGCTTTGTTCGCCGGTCGATGAAAGCGAGACCCGCTCGATGGTATTTGCCATGCGGTCGCGGACGAAGACATCGGCAACGCCGTTGCTGTCGTTTGTTACCAGATCATCAGTTTCAGAGATGAAGGCTACAAAGCGCCCATCCTGTGAGATGGAGATACTTGCGGGCGCGGAATTAGCCTGGGCTAATGCGGGGATAAATAACGCAAAGGTGCAAAGGGCGCAAAGAACGGCGAATAGATCTTTGCATCTCTTAATGAGTTTCTTGCTTAAAGGTTCAGCCATCTGGCGGCCTCTTGAGGCAGGTTTTGCAGCGGCCCAACGCGCAAAGTGCATTGCGGCAGCGACTCAATGAAGGCGCGCCCATAGCTTTTGGTCATCACCCGCCGGTCTAAAATCACCGCCACGCCGCGGTCATATTCGGTGCGGATCAGGCGGCCAAATCCCTGGCGGAATTCCAGAATGGCCTCGGGGACCGTGTATTGGTAGAAGGGCTGTTCGAAGGTCTCCGAGCGGGCTGCCACAATTGGGTCGGAGGGCACCGCAAAGGGCAGCTTGACGATCACCAAAACCGAGAGGTCATCGCCGGGGATGTCAACCCCCTCCCAAAAGGCGCGCGTCCCCAGCAAAACAGCCCGATCTGCCTCGCGAAAACTTTCTAACAAAGAGTGTGCCGAAGCGCCTTCACCTTGCTCGAAAACGACAATCCCGGCTTCTGCCAAAGAGGGGGCGATATTGCGCGAGGTTTGCTGAAGCTGGGCGTAGGAGGTAAAGAGCGCTAGCGTGCGCCCGCTGGTAGCTTTGCAGAGATGTATGAGGGTGTTCTCGATGGCGCGCTGATGCCCGTTGCGGTCACTCGGTTCGGGGATGTTGTCGGGCACATAGAGCAGAGTGGCGTTTTCGTAGTCGAAGGGCGAGCCGAGGGCAATCTCGTTGGCGTCTTCGGCATACAGCCGCCCGCGCAGATAGTCGAATTCGCCTGCCGTAGTTAGCGTGGCCGATGTCAGGATCACCGAGGTTTTTTCGTGCCAGAGGTGTTTTTGCACCAATGGGCCCACATGCAGCGGCGCGGCTTGCAGGGTCAGCCCGCGTCCGCCGGAGCGTACTTCAGCCCAGTAGATATGATCGGGTTGGGGGTTGAACACCAGGGCATCAATGCTGCCAATCATTTCTTTGAGGCGTTTATAGACATTGGTCGTGTCGTGATAATTCTCTTCCAGGGCGTCGATGTCGCCAAACCCGGCATCTGAAATATCGATCACGTTTTGAGCAATTTGTTCCAATTTTCCCAGCAGCCCTGTGATTGTGGTATGGGC
Organism: uncultured Anaerolineales bacterium; assembly: GCA_964344175.1. Taxonomy (GTDB): domain Bacteria; phylum Chloroflexota; class Anaerolineae; order Anaerolineales; family UBA11858; genus NIOZ-UU35. The sequence goes on along the minus strand of CAYFMI010000003.1, from coordinate 16,908 downwards.
ATCTTCCCAGGCTACTTCGACCTCCAACCAGGCGGGCTGGACGCGCGTCCCAGGCAGGATGCGCACCTGCTGCGAGTAGGGGCCAACGGCCTGGCCCTCGCGCTGCTCGAAGAGGAAGTTGTCGATCGTGTCGAAGAAACTGCGGTTGAGACTCTCGAACTGAAAGGCCAGGTCGCTAGCTCGCTCGGCGAGATGTTTGATCCCAGCAAACTCGCTTGGTGAAACGCCGTCTCTTAGGGTGTTGAGCAAGCGTCCTAACACCCCAGAGAGCTTATCGCCGTCGCCGCGGTAGCTGCCCAGCTCACGCAGCAGGCGGATGAAATCCATCTGTGTGGCGCGGAAGCTGAGGGCGTTGGTGCTGGCGTTTTCAAGGTGATGACCCTCGTCGATGATGAGATATTCATATTCGGGCAGCACGCGACTGCCCACGGCTACATCGGCCAGCAATAAGGCATGATTGACGATGATGAGATGGGCGCTCTGGGCGGCTTGCCGGGCGCGGAAGAAGGGGCAGGCGCCGCCGGTGTGTTTGAGACAGTTGTCGGTAGTACAGCCATCATCCGAGGCTGAGAAACGCGCCCAAACCTCGCGCTCCACCGGCCCGTTCAGGTTGAGATTCACCCGATCGCCATTGCCGCCCTGATGCAGCCAAACCATCACCTTTGCCAGGACGCGCATCTCTTCGGGGTTATTGGGACCGCGCCGGCGGACAAATTCCATCCGGCGGGGACATAAGTAATTGCCGCGCCCCTTCAGCACCGTCGCGAATAGATCGATGTCGAGGGCTTTTTGCAGATCAGGAATATCTTTGTTGATGAGTTGATCTTGTAGATTGATGGTGTTGGTGGAGATCACCACGCGGGTATTGTTCTGAATGGCCCACAAAGCCGCCGGGATCAGATAGGCAAACGATTTGCCGACACCGGTGCCGGCCTCGACCATCAGATGTTGCCCCTCAGAAAGCGATTCGGTGACTGCCCGCAGCATCTCCACTTGTTCGGGGCGGTGTTCATATTGCTTGAAATATTGCGAGAATTCGCCGCCATACTCCAGCACCGAAGCGACTTCTTCGGGATCGAGCGGGATGAGCGGGTCGAGGGGAACAAGCGGGGGAATATCTTGGGGGCGTTGCCGGTCGAAAAGAGGACCAAAAGCCACATCGGAGGTTTGGCGGGCTTTAACCACTTCCTTTGAGCGGGCGCGCAGCGCCTCGAAGAACAAGCCGTAGCCCATCCAATTGCCGACATCATCGCCCAGGCGAACGATTTCGGCCAGCAGTTCAAGCGGCATGTGCAGGGCTTCTTCGTAAAGGCGTTGATAAACGCGATGGGTTACGCGGGCGTCATCCAGAGCGCGGTGAGTGGCAGGCAAGATGATGCCCAAAGTTTGCGCCAACGCTCCCAGTTGATAGCGCCCGGCATTGGGGATCAACACAGCGGCCATGTCGTATGTGTCTAAGGGTTCGTTGTGCTGTAAAATGCCATAGCGCTGCAAGAAACTGAGATCGAAGCGCACATTATGGCCGACGATGGGCGCGTCCCCCACAAAATGAGCCAGATCTTCGAGGACATCGTGGACAGGGGGCGCGTTGCGCACCATTGCATCCGTAATCCCGGTTAGACGGGTAATAAATGCCGGTATGCGCTGCCCGGGGTTAATCAGGTGGCTCCATTCATCTTCGATACGATCCCCCTTGAAGCGCACAGCACCAATTTCGGTGATTCCGTCGGCTTCGGGGTTTAGGCCGGTCGTTTCAATATCCAGTGCGACAATTGTATGAGACATAGCTGAATTATACTTTATAGAACAAATAATCGTATTACCCAAATATTGGGGGGACACTCAGTGGTTGTAGAAAGGGGTGTTATCAGGCGCGGGCTTTCACTGCATAACGAAGCCATTATGCGGTGAGGCCCTGTAAAAAAAAGGCGACCTTGTGGGCCGCCTTTTTTTGTTGGGGAGATATGTTCAGGAACTACCGGTGCGAATATCTTCGATTTTCTCCACATAAGGTTCGATGGCTTTAATAACCTCTTTTTCGGAGATGCCGGTAACTTTGAAGGTGACTTCGCGGTTGCTTGGGTCTTCTCCAGCGGTTTGGCCGAAAGCAACGAAGTTGCCGCCCGCATGAGAAACGGCCTTTGCCAGAGCGGCCAGTTCACCTACTTTTTCGGGCACCAGCGCGGTAACCCGCACGCCAACTTCACGCGCTCCCATCAACTCTAAGAAAATCTTGAAGAGATCGGTTTCCGTAATCATGCCGACGACGCGATCGTCTTTGGTCACAGGCAACCCGCCAATTTTATTATCGGCCATGATGCGGGCCGCTTCTTCGATGGGCGTGGAAGTGGTGATTGTCATCACTTCTTGGGTCATGACATCACTTACCGTGATCTTGCTTAGTAGATAGTTCATTTCCCATATACTGAGTGACGTAGCTGGAGACGGCGATGCGTTGAGTAGGTCTTTATCGGAGACGATACCGACCAGCTTTGTGCCTTTGATAACCGGGGCGCGGCGGATGTGCTCGCGCCGCATCAGGTTGATTGCCTCGGTGATGGGCATTTCTGGCGAAATGGTGATGACCGGGTGAGACATTCTTTCGCCTACTAACATGATTAACTCCTTCTTTTGACGATATATCTTGGCTTTCCAACAAATTTCTCAGGCTCTCAACTCGGATAGATGCCAGCGGGTAAATGCTTGCTGGTTGCGGTTCAGGGCTGTCGTATTGCGAGAGTTTTGGGTTGTGAAATGCCAGCATTCTAGGTTCAGTTATCTATCATTTTATAACGGTATGAAGATTTCGATAAAGTAACTGAAATTACACCCGGTGTGTGCTTTTTATCCTCGCTGGTTATCCACCCAGGTAGGCGGCCTGGATATGTGCATCTGTGATTAATTCGCGGGCTGGGCCATGCAAACCCACCTTTCCGTGTGAGAGTACATAGCCGTAATCGCTAATTGCCAAAGCCATTTGAACATTTTGTTCTACGAGTAGCATGGTGATACCGGCATCCTTGAGACGGCCTAGCCCTTGAAAGAGATCTAACACCAGTACCGGAGCCAAACCCAAAGAAAGTTCATCCATCATCAAGATAATAGGCTCTGCCATGATGCCACGGGCTACGGCCAGCATTTGTTGTTCGCCGCCGCTGAGCGTACCGGCTTTTTGGTGTTTGCGTTCTTCGAGGCGGGGAAACATTTCGAAGACCAGCTTGAAATTTTTGTCGATATGCGGGCGGGCGCGTGGGGGTGAGGCGCCCATTTCCAGGTTTTCTTCGACGCTCATTTCGGTGAAAAGTTGCCGCCCTTCGGGAACCAACACCATGCCCTGCTCTGCTTTTTCATGTGCGGAAAGTTTGCTCACGTCTTCACCATTGAAAGTCACCGAGCCGCTCCAGGGTTTTAGCAACCCTATTACGGTGCGCAGCATGGTCGTTTTTCCCGCGCCATTGGCGCCAACCAGCGAGGTCATTTTGCCCGCTTCCAGGGATAAATTAGCACCCCAGAGAATTTGCACTTCCCCGTACCCAGAGGTCACGTCTTTGATTTCTAGAATACTCATCATGGCACCTCTATTGTTCACTTTGTTGGAGCAGCTTTTGAGCCAGTTCAGGGTCGCCCAAGTAGGCTTCAATCACGCGCTGGTTATTTTGAATTTCTTCAGGTGTCCCTTCAGCGATTTGTTTGCCAAAGTCGAGTACGATCATGCGGTCAGAGACGTTCATCACCGCATCCATAACATGTTCGATCATGATAATGGTAATGCCTTGTTCGCGGATTTTGCGAACCGTTTCGACCATCTCGGCAATTTCGGAGGGGTTCAGCCCGGCTAGAACTTCATCGAGTAGCAGCAAGGCAGGTTGAGCAGCCAGGGCGCGCGCCATTTCCAGGCGCTTTTTCTGAGCTACGTTGAGGCTGGTGGCTAGTTGGTCGGCGCGATCAGCCAGCCCGACGAATTCCAACACTTCCAGAGCAATCGTACTTGCTTTCCCCAACCCATATCCATGACGCCCAAAGCAGGCTCCTACGATCACATTTTCAAGCACGCTAATTTCGTTGAGCGGTTTCACAATTTGGTGCGTACGCGCCAGCCCTTTTTGAGCCATCTGGTAGGTTTTGGCGTCGGTAACATCTTCGTCTTGGAAGAGAACCCGGCCCCCATTGGCGGGGTACACGCCGTTGATGACATTAAACAGGGTGGTTTTTCCAGCGCCGTTGGGTCCGATCAGACCCATGATTTGACCTTCGGGAAGGTCAAAGGTGATATCGGAGAGGGCTTTCAGGCCGCCAAAATGTTTTGAGACCCCTTCTACTTGTAAGATTATGGTCATTGGAGCACCCTCCGCGTTTTAGGATAACGATGCCGAATCCATCCGATCACACCGGCGGGGATAAATAGCACGATAACCAAGAGTAAGACCCCGGCTACGGACAGTTGGATGTTTTTGAAGATAGGGCTGGTGAGCAAAAACCCGCGCAGACGCTGATAGAACGTAGCCCCAAGGATTGGGCCGAGTACGGTTCCCTGACCGCCCAACATGACCATCACAATCGACTCGATGGATGTGTGCAAGGGGAAGGCGTCGTGAGGCTGGATATTGGCATTTTTGAAGAAGAAGATCACCCCAATGACGCCGGGTAAGATCGCAGATAGGGTGTAGGCCCAGGTTTTGGCATCGGGGGCGACGACTCCCATTACTTCGGCAGCATCTTCATCTTCACGGATTGCAAGCAGCCCAAGTCCGAATTTGGACGTGCGGATGAAGTAGCTTAACAATACGGTTAGCAAGGTGACAGCCACCATGATGTAGAAGACCAGCTGCAGAGCTTCCAACGCGCCGCCGTAATCCTGATAGACTTGGAAGTTGAGTTTCATCCCAATCGGCCCGCCGAAGGGGTCGAAATTGGCGACAAATGCCAAAACAGCCTGATTGACGCCAATGGTTGCCAGGGCGAAATATGCACCCCGCAGGCGCAAAATTGCCTTACCAAGCAAAAAAGCAAAGATGCCCGCCGCCATTCCGCCTGCCAGCATCGCCAGCCAAAGGGAGACGCCTTTTTGGCTGATGAGGAAAAAACCAACATATCCGCCAATACCAAAAAAGACAATGTGTCCAAAGCTGACGTAGCCGGTATAGCCCAGGATGATATTCAGGCTGGAGGCCAAGGCGACAGCACGTAAAACCGTGAAGGCGACTTCGCGGTCAGCGGCTTTGCCCGTGACCATCGGCCATGCTGCCAGAAGTGCAACAAAAACTACGGCGATGATCAGCCCGAGATGATTGTGCCATTTTTTCATTTTTTCGCTCCTAGAAGGCCACTGGGCCGGACAAGGAGAATAAGCACAAAGAGCACAAATTCTACAACCGGCACCCAGGTGGCTTCCATCATCGTGGGGATGATGCCCTCAATCAAACCAAGCACCAGGCCGCCCAATAATGAGCCGATGGGATTGCCTAATCCGCCCAATACGCAGATGACGAAACTTTTCAGTTCGTAGGTGCCGCCTGCCAGAATGGTGAATGGAAAAAAGGTAGCAATTAGCCCACCGGCGAAAGCGGCTAGCATTGTGCCTAAACCAAAACTGAGGGCGAGGATCTTGTTCGAGGGGACACCCACTATTTCTGCAGCATTGCGGTTGTTTGCCACAGCGCGGATGTAGCGCCCAGGCCGGGTGTGGTATAAGAAGAGATACAGCCCGACAGTCGCCAGAACGGCCGCAAGAGCGCCAACAACGCGCGTTCCTAAGAGTGTGATTGGGCCAAGTGTAACCCTGCCCAGTGAAAATTCCACGTTATAGGGTGAAGTGCTGAAGTAGGCGGTTCCCAAACCGATGATGATCATGTTCACCGCGAAGGTGGCCAACAAGGTGGATAGGTGGGGTGCGTCGAGAACGCGGCGCACAACGATCAGGTAAATTACCACACCGAGTAATAATCCAGCCGCAGCAACCAAGATTAGGGCGATGTAGGGATGTAATCCCAACGCGCTAAACGTCAGATAGATGCCAAACATGCCTAAGGCAATAATGGGGCCATGCGATAAGTTGATGACATCCATGACGCCAAAGATCAGACTCAGACCCATTGCGGCAACCCCATAAATAAAGCCGATCAACAGGCCATCTGATAAAGATGCCAGTAAGAAATCCATGAACGTCTCTCCTTGTAAATGGAAATTGCGGACCAGCCTTTCGAGCAAATGCAGCCATTACGCAAATCCAGGTGATAGAGAAAATCCCCGCAGAGAAGGAAACTCTGCGGGGAAGTGGAGATACTAACAATGATTAGGGGATTGGATAAAGGACTTCGGCAGTTGCGCCTTCGGCAGGCCAGACAACCTGCTTCATCAGATTACCGTCGCCATCTTTTTGCCACTGAATGTAAACCATGGAGTGACCAATCTGAAGACCATGGGCTTCAGGGGTAGTATCGAATTTGACGTTGCCGTAGAAGGTCAGGACGTCCATGGCGTCCAGGGTATCTTTGATCGCAGCGGGATCTACCGAGTCGGCGTCTTGGATAGCCTTTTGCAGTACCAGGCCGGCCGCGTACCCGCCAGCAGAGTGGTAAGAAGGCTCTTCACCCTCATAGGCCGCGTTGTAAGCATCGACGAATTCAGCCGAAGATGGGCCGAACCATTCCAGCCCGGCGGCGGCAGCCGATTCGGCGGAGAACTCGGCCAGCGGTTCCCACTGGCTGGGCCCTATAACACCTACAGCCGCATCACCCAGGTCGGCGAAATCAGGCTCTGGCGGAGCCACCAGCAATGCAAAGAAATTGATACCAATGCCCTTTTCGGAAACCTGGCGTGCAAAGGTGCTGCCATCCTGGAAGTGGCCGCCGCCCAAAATAGCCTCGGCGCCGGAATCCACAATTTTGTTGATGAAGGGAGCGAAATCGGTGGTGTCAGAAGCATAGCCCTCGAAGAGTACGACTTCGTAGCCCAATTCCTCGGCATAGACTTTGGCAGCTTCAACCACGCTGGTGGAGAAGTTGTCATTTTCGTACACGAACGCAACTTTGCTGACGTCAGGATCCGTCGCGGCCAGCAGGTCTACCGCGCCAGCGAGATAACGGCTGGCGGGCGTGTAGATCTGGAAGACCTGGGTGAAGCCCTGCTTGTAGTTGTTGTCGTCCGCAGCGCCGGTGGTGATCATCACTTTGCCATACTGTTCGGCGATTACCGATGCCGCAGCGGTCAACCCGCTGGAGTAAGGGCTGATCATGAGATCGGCATTGTCTTCGGTTGCCAGAATGGTGTAGAGTTCTTGAACGCGCTCAGAAGCGCTTTCATCATCGTAGGAAACAGCCTCGAAGGTGACGACTGTTCCGTCGCTAAGTGTGATGCCGCCTGTGCCATTTACTTGTTCCATCCACAAATTGAAGCCGCGCACCTGGCGTCCAGATGAAGTTTCATATTTGCCGGTGATCGAAGCCGTAAACCCAACAACAAGAGTCTTCGACTCTGCAGCCATTTCTTCCTCGGCCGGAGCAGCTTCTTCCGCAGCCGGTTCCTCTGCAACCGGTTGCGCGGCAGGTTGGCAGGCCGCTAAGAGCAGGCTGAGTGCAAAAATAAAGGTCAAAAGAATAGATAGTGTGCGTTTCATTCACATGCCTCCTGAATAGAATAATTGTTTACGAAATAACACAATACCGTACAAATGACGCTCCGGCGCACCTCCTTACAAATAACGTAAAAAAACAATCAATGATGATGCGGCGGTATTGGAGAAAGAACGAGAAAACCGCTTTTATTGGTTTCTATTGTATTGAAGGAATGCAAAGATAAAATAAAAAAATGTTTGTTTATCTAAAAACAATATAAAAACACCCCTGGATGATAATCTTTAGCTATGAATGATGCATGCAGGCGCGGCTCCATAATGGCGTTTCTTGAAAGACCCCACTAAAGGATTCTCAGTTTTCTTTATGGGTGACAGGGGGTTCGAAGCGGTATCCGATGCCTCTTTCGGTGAGAATAGACTTCGGATCGGTGGGATCAATCTCGATTTTTTGCCGTAGGTGTCCGATATACACACGCAGATATTCGGTTTCCTCACCGTATTCCGGCCCCCAAACATGTCTGAGGATAGCCTGGTGCGGCAATACTTTGCCAGCATGTTCCATGAGATAGACCAGTAAATTGAATTCGGTGGGCGTGAGTTTGGTATCCTGGCCGCGCACTTTTACCCTGTGCTGTTCGAGATTAACCATAATGTCGCCGTGGATCAATTGGCCTTGTCGGGTAGGAGATTCGGACCATCGTGATCGTCGCAGCACGGCTTTGACGCGCGCCAGCAATTCGCCAACTCCAAAGGGTTTGGTCAGGTAATCGTCTACCCCCAGATCGAAAGCGCGGATTTTATCGCTCTCTTCGTCGAGGGCTGTCAAAATGATGATGGGGACGGTTGAGTGCTGTCGGATGCGGCGGGTGGTTTCCAGTCCATCCATGCGGGGCATCATCATGTCTAGAATGACCAGGTCGATGTTTTGCGTGTTGTAGATGGCAAGCGCTTCTAACCCATTGGCGGCGGTAATCACATTAAAACCGCGCACCTCGAGGTTTCGGCGCACGAAATCGCGTAACGTTTTTTCATCATCGACAACAAGAACAATGGGGTTACTCATAAGCTGCTTCCTTGGGTTGTATCTGTTCTGACTTGTGGGGTAACGTAAACACAAAACAGGCGCCATGTTTTTTTGGTTCGATCCAAATTTTACCGCCATGCGCTTGAACAAAACCCTGACAAATGGCTAATCCGAGACCAGCCCCCGAGGTAATCCGAGAGAGGCCATTATCGATTCGGTAGAAACTCTCGAAAATGCGCGAGCGCTCATCTTCGGGAATCCCAGGCCCCTCATCTTCAACTTTGATGGTGATTTTGCCATCATCGAAAAAGGCACGCACAAAGATGGGTGATGAAGCGCCGCCATATTTGGCTGCGTTTTCAATCAAATTCCGCAAGACAACTTCAATGCGTCGCCGGTCGGCATAGATGGGTGGGAAATCGTCTGGAATATGAACCGACAGGCGCTCACCCGGTTGCGGGTTCGAGCGTTGTGCGGCGCGGTTAATCATTGTGTCTAGTTGGCACGGTCTGCGTTCGACAACCAGGCTGCCGGCATCAATGCGCGAGAGATCCAGCAGTTCATTGACCAGCAGCGTGAGACGGTCGGCCTCGCTGGAGATGATTGACAAAAACTCGTTTTGTGCTTTGGTATCCCATACGACATCATCGGCCAATAGCGTTGAAGCATACCCTTTGATCGAAGCCAGTGGAGTGCGCAGTTCGTGCGAAACGGTAGAAATTAAATTTGATTTCATGCGGTCTAATTCACGATCGGTGGTAATGTCGTGAAAGAGTTGTCCCTGACCAATGGGAACACCTTGCGCATCGGTGACTTTGAATGTGTGCAAGCGCAAGCAGAGGTTGCGGCCCTGGTAAAGAATGCTGAATTCGGCGCTTTCATCTTCATTGCCTTCCATCGCGCGATGAATTTGCTCTTGCGCTTTTTGAGGATCTTCAGAGTCCTGGATGAAGAGATCTAAAATGTGATTGACTTCATTGCCGATCAAGCCGGCTTGCGATAATCCTGTCAGCGCGCTGATACGACGATTGGCATAAATGACTTTGCCGCCCAAGTCCTCCAGAATCAGGCCGTCGTTGAGCGACTGAATGAGCGCTTCGAGACGCTGGGTTTGCTCTTGCAAGCGCATATCGCTGCGGGCGAACAGCGCCGCGTTTTCAATTGCCATTGCGGCGTGGTTGGCAAAGTTCGAGAGGATAGAGATTTCCTGTTTTGTGAAAGTGTGTGGCTCAGGGCGGAAGATGAGCAGCACTGAGGGGGGAGCATAGTGTGTATTGAGGGGAATTGCCAATAGTGAGCGGTAGCCCTCGGCGCGGGCCCGCGGCCGGTTTGCCGTAAACGAAGGTTTTGTCTCTGTGTCGCTGATCTGAATGGGTTCGCCACTCCGCAAAGCGCGCAGCGCCACCGAATGGGGTTCGCTGGGGTCAATGGCAATTTGATCAACATAGTGTTTAGATAGCCCCCGGCTGGCTTGTGCCCGAAAAACGCCCAGGCTCTCGTCGAGTGCCACCAGGATGCTCATTTCCACATTCAGCAAGCGCTCAACTTGTTCGAGAATGCGGTTAAGAACGGTTTTGGGATCAAGCGTCGAAACAACGGCGGCGCTGGTTTGCAGCAGTGTAGAAAGTTCGTTCAGGCGGGCCTGGATGGCTTTCTCCATGCGCATTAAGCTGCGGGCCAGATGCCCCACCTGATCGCGGCGCACTGCTACCGACGATAGCGCCCGTTCATGTTCTACGAGTGTTTCATCTTCCATACCAATCGCTCGGCTATAAGCGGTTACTAACCCCAGCGGCGTGATCACCAATTTTGCCAACCCCAGCCAGAAGAGCAGACCGCTGACAATGAAAATAACCAGTGTTGCCAGGGCGCTGTTGAAAAAGGCGCGCGGTGTGGCAAATGCCGCTGCCGTAGGGCGGCTTACAATCACGCCCCATCCGGCGCTGGTCACCGGCACATAACTATACAGCCGTTCCATATTCTCCTCATCGATTTCAATCACCGAGTCCACCCGTCCAAGTAGCAGCGGCTCGGTGATTTGGGAGAGCGATTCTGGTAACTGATTGAGAATCTGCTCGGCATTCGAGTGAGCGATGACCTGGTTGCTGGCATCGATGATGAACACCTCGAAGCCCTCCTCGGGGGCATATTCGCGCGAGATCTTGGTTAACGTCTGGCTGAGGGCTTCCAGTTTGATGTTGGTTGCCACAACGCCATTGAATATGCCATCGTTATCCCATATGGGCATGACGGCTGTTGCCACCGCTTGATTGGTAGTCGGCGAAATCCGTCCCTTCGAAATAAGAGGATTGGCTGTATTAAGGGCGCGCTCGAAATAGGTGCGGAACGAGAAATCATCACCGACAGTTGAAATGGGGCCAATGGGGTAGTGGAATATCATGATGCCCGACTCATCCAGGCGATAAACCAGATTGACCTCGGGGCGGGCACTCATAAAAGTGCCGAATGTTGTTTCCATGGCGTTTAAGTCAGCCTCGGCAACCCCCTCATAGGTAGATAGCTCTGCGATGGCGCGCAAGGCATTGCGCATGGCGAAATCGGTTTCTTGCGCGATCGAACGCGCCAGCGCCAGGTCGGCAGCTTTGACGCTTTCTTCCAGGTTTTGCCCTGTCGTACTGGCAATATACACCATCGCCAGTACGACAGGGCCAACAAAGAGAATATACAGGGCCATTAATTTCAGCCCTAGATCTTGTTGTAGAGAACGTTTTTTCAAGATGATGCGAAAGCCTTGAGTATCCTCACGATATGTTTGGCATGTTTAAGATACAGATCCAGGCGCACGTTTTCATTGGGGGCATGCGCCTGAGTGCCAGGATGCCCGACACCAGCCGTCGCCACCGGTTGCTTAAGCACATGCACAAAAGGATAATTTGGCCCCGACCCGCCGATCATGGGGACGATTTGCATCGGTTTTCCGTAGACATCCTGGGCGGTGTTGACGACCAGTTGGATGAAAGCATCGTCGGGGTTGGTGCGGGCCGCCGGGCCGCCGCCCAAGAAAGTGATCTCAACATCTGAGAACCCCTGTGCGTCCAGATGGGCGCGCAAGAGTTCGAGTACGCGTTTGGGCGTTTGGTTTGGAACAAGCCGGAAATCTACTTTAGCCGAAGCCTTAGCGGGCAGCACGGTTTTCGAACCGGCTCCCTGGTAGCCGGAAGTCAGCCCGCAAATGGTGCAGGTGGGCACCAGCGTTTCGGCAATCCGAAGATCAACGCCTCCGGTTAACCCTTTCAGGAAGGATTTTACCCCGTAGCGCGAGCGATATTCATCGGCGACTTCAGGGAGGTCGGCAAACAATTCTCGGTCGCGATCAGTGGGCGGCAGGACATCGTCGTAATAGCCGGGGATCAAAATGCGCTCATCTTGATCTTTGAGGGTGTTCAGCGCCCACACCAAACGCCAGGCAGCATTGTGAAAGATTGAGCCGCCCAAGCCGGAGTGAATATCAATATCGGCAGTGGTAACCGATAGTTCTACATAGCAGATGCCTCGCAGCCCGACGTATTGCATAGGGGTTTCTTCGTGGTTGACCTGCCCAAATTCCCAAATGCAGGCATCGGCGGCCAGCAGGTCTGGGTTTTTCTCGATGAATTCCGGTAAATGCACACTGCCGATTTCTTCTTCGCCTTCGATGACAAATTTAACATTGCAGGGCAATTCGCCATCGCTGTCGAGTAGCGCGTCGATGGCGAAAAGACGGCTGGTGATGTGTCCTTTATCGTCGCTTACGCCGCGGGCGTAGAGCGCCCCCTCGCGCAGGGTTGGCTCGAAGGGCGGGCTGTCCCAGAGTTCGAGGGGTTCGGGGGGCTGCACATCGTAGTGATTGTAGAATAAGAGTGTTTTTTTGGTGTTAACCCCTGCCCGCTCGGCAATCACTACTGGCGCACCGCCCGTGGGCATGACCTGCGCCTGAAAGCCTCTCAGGGTGAGCATATCCGCCACCATTGTGGCCGTCTCCTCCATCCCCCAGTTTTGAGCTGCCACGCTGGGTTGGGCGCTCAACTTGGAGAGTTCGGCGATGCTTTCCTCCATGTGTTCATCCAGAAAGTCATCGTAGATCTTCAGGTCTGACATTGATTATCTCCTTAATATGGAAGTTTTGGCAGATGAAGGACTGCCAATCTGTGCAACTATTCACCTAAAACCCAGGTGATTGAATGGGCGCCTGCATAGGCAAAGGCGATCATTTTTAGGGTCACGCCGATCCAGGCAGCTAGTAGAAATTTGGGCAAGGGCATTTTTAACATCCCCGCGGCCACACCGGCAATATCGAAGGTGGGGTTGGGGATGGCGGCCAATACCAGAATGGTCAGAAACCCATTCCTGCTGACCCAGTGTGTCAGACGGTCGTAGCGAGCCGCTCTTTCGACAACGGCTTGCCCGCTAAAGCCGGCCAAATAGCCGGAAAGTTCGCCCAACGCGCCCCCGGCCCCCGCGGCAATCCCGACAAAAAAAGGGTTGAACACCGCCCCCATGGCAAAGACGACTGCCACCCCTGGCGCTGGAAGAAAGACAGTGGCATTGGTTAGCAGGGCGATGATGAAAATTCCGGGGTATCCATATACCGCTAGTGCCTCAGCTTGCTCGCGGATGCTGTACACAAAGAATGAGATGGCAACGACCAACAGAAGCGCTGCAATCCGCAAGATAGAGAGTTTGCGATATTCGAGTTTCACAAGCGCTACTGATTTACCGACAACAGCCGTTCGATGCGCGCGATGACCATATCCAGCGCAACGGTGTTGAAGCCGCCTTCAGGAATAATGACATCGGCGTAGCGCTTCGAAGGCTCAACGAATTCCAGATGCATGGGACGCACTGTTTCGAGATATTGCTTGATGACGGTCTGGGTGGTGCGCCCGCGTTCGGTGATGTCGCGTTCCAGCCTGCGGATGAAGCGCAAGTCGGCGTCGGTGTCGACGAAGATTTTTACATCGAATAATTTGCGCAGTTCTGCTTCGGCGAAGATCAGAATGCCCTCCACGATGATGACCCCATGCGGTTCGATGCGGATGGATTGATCGGTGCGGGTGTGGTTTTTGAAATCGTAGATTGGGAGTTCGATCGGCTGCCAGGATTGCAGGGTGATGACGTGCTGGGTGAGTAGTTGGGTTTCAAGGGAGTTGGGGTGGTCGAAGTTAATGCGGACACGCTGGTTTTCAGGGAGGTGGGCCAGGTCTTTGTAATAGGCATCGTGGGGTAAATAGGCGATGTTCTGCGCACCCACTTGTTCAAGGATTGTGTTTGCAACAGTGGTCTTGCCAGATCCGCTGCCGCCGGCAATGCCAATGACAATTGGTTTGGGGTGTGTGGACATACCCAAATTATACTGGAAGTCGGGAAGAGTGGGTGATTGATTGGGGGCGTCATCAGAAAAAGATCCCCGGAAACTCTGTTAAAATATCTGAGCGCGATGCCGTTCGATGAAGGCCTGCCGCAGTTTTTGGGCTTTTCCTGGGGAACTGCCGTGAGAAACCCCCCATACCCCCAAATGCGGATGCCCACCACGGGGATTCCCAGAGACCCTGATAGAATGGTCGAACAGGGCAGCGGTTTGAAGTTAATCTCAGGAATCAAAAGAGCCACCGGTGGGAATTGAACCCACAGCCGATCGCTTACGAAGCGATTGCTCTACCATTGAGCTACGGTGGCGCGGCCCGAATTATACCAGGCAAGTTTGCAAGAAAGCAAGTGGATCGTGAAGTGAATTGGTAATGACCGCGCAGAGAAGCGGTGGTATGGTATCTGCCGCAATCGAAGCGCAGTGAGGTGACAATGCGAATTGCAATGCTATCGTATCATACCTGCCCTCTGGCGATATTGGGCGGGAAAGACACAGGCGGCATGAATGTCTATGTGCGTGAACTGACCCGCAAGCTGGGTCGCATGGGGATCCAGGTGGATGTGTATACCCGCTCACAAGATGAACACGCCCCTCATGTTTCTCACGATCTCGGATACGGGAACCGGGTTGTGCATGTTCCCGCGGGGCCTGAAGTGCCGCTTCCCAAAAAAGAACTGGCCGAGCATTTACCGACCTTTGTGGAGCATATTCTTGAATTTGCCAAGAACAAAGACTTTACATATGATTTGATCCACAGTCATTATTGGATGTCGGGAATTGCGGCGCGTCAGTTGCAAGTTGCCTGGGATGTTCCCATTGTGCACATGTTTCACACCCTTGGGGTGATGAAGCAGCGCATAGCCCGCAGCGCGGATGAGCGCGAAGGCGAATATCGGATTGCTGGAGAGCATGCAGTGCTTGATATCGCCGACCGCATTGTGGCCGCCACCGTAGCCGAGATGGCTCAGCTTCAGTGGTTATATCAGGCCGATCAGAACAAAATTGCCGTCATTCCGCCTGGGGTGGATGTCAGCCATTTTTACCCCATCCCCCCTGATGAGGCAAAGGAATTCATTGGTGTCCCTGTGAATGATCGCATGCTGCTCTTTGTGGGGCGTATTGAGCCGCTTAAAGGCATTGATACCCTCCTTCAAGCGATTGCCATTATGCGCAAGCGCGGTGTGCTAGACCGCTATCATTTGTGCATGTCAATTATCGGGGGTGAGCCGAACGTCAGCCGTGCTGATATGAGTGCCGAAATGTCGCGCTTGAAAGATCTCAGTACCGATCATGGCCTTGATGATCTTGTAGCTTTCTTGGGCCGTCGCAGCCAGGAAACACTGCCCTATTATTACTCGGCAGCCGATGCGGTCATTATGCCTTCGCATTACGAATCGTTTGGTATGGTGGCGCTAGAAGCGATGGCTTGTGGCACCCCTGTGGTAGCCTCGCAGGTGGGCGGCTTGGCTTTTTTGATTTTGGATGGTGAGACGGGGTATCACATCCCCGTGGGGAATGCTCAAATGCTCAGTGAGCGGCTGACGACCCTGCTGGGCGATCACTGGCTTCGGCAGGAAATGTCCTGCTCGGCGGTGACCTTCGCGCAAGAGTATGCCTGGGAGAATATTGCTGCCCGCATCGCAGAGTTATATGAAGACGTTCTTCAGAAAAAAGAATGAGCGCCCTGGGTTTGCTGCGCTCAACCTTTTTGACTAGATGACAAATTGCCCATTCTGATAAAGTAACTCCCCATCCACACGGATTTCGCTGTCTTCC
Organism: uncultured Anaerolineales bacterium; assembly: GCA_964344175.1. Taxonomy (GTDB): domain Bacteria; phylum Chloroflexota; class Anaerolineae; order Anaerolineales; family UBA11858; genus NIOZ-UU35. The sequence goes on along the minus strand of CAYFMI010000003.1, from coordinate 1,167 downwards.
TTGATGTCGCAGATGAAATCCCAATGGATGCTGGATTTATTAACGCTGCCCGTTTCGGGATAACCTGCCCCCACAGCCATGTGGAACGTCCCGCCGATTTTCTCATCATAGAGGATGCTCTTGGTAAAGCGGGTGATACCGTAATTGGTGCCGATGGCGAACTCCCCCAGGTAACGCGCCCCTTCGTCGCTATCGAGTTGTGAGAGCAGATAGGCTTCGTTTTTCTTGGCCGTTGCCCGCACGACTTTGCCATCTTTGAATTCGAGACGCACCCCCTCGACCTCGCGTCCGCTGCGGATGGCCGGGTACGTAAACGACACCCAGCCGCTGGCCGAATCCTCCACCGGGCCGGTGAAAATCTCGCCGCTGGGCATATTCTTCTCACCATCCGAATTGATGAAGGAACGCCCCTCGATTGAAAGCGTCAGATCGGCATTGGGGCTTTTGACGGTGACGATTTTTTTACCTGTCAACCAGTCGATGATGTGTTGCTGCTCATCGTGGATGCGCTGCCATTCGGCAACCGGGTCATCCTGGTCGCAGAAGGTTGCCGCGTAGACGAAGTCTTCATATTCGCTCAGACTCATATCGGCTTCTTGGGCGTAGGCCGGGCATGGGAATTGGGTGCCCACCCAGCGCAGCTCTTTGGCGGCTGAGCGGCGCATATAGGTTTCGGTCAGGCCGCGGTGCGCCACCGCGCGGATGCGCTCTTTGTTGGGGTCAATTCCGGTCAGGGCCCGGGTGTTGGATGTGGCCCGCAGCGCCATCAACACGTCGGCTTGTTCGTAAAGCATGGTGTTAACCGGAGAAACCCATTGCAGTTGGTCTTCGCTGGCCTCGCGCAGGTAGGCTTCCTCGATGTCGTCACTGCTCATCTGGACGGTTGGATGCCCGCCCGCCTTGACAATGTTGCGCACGACCTCGGCGACCAGGGGTTCTGAGAGTACGTGGCCGCGCACGAGAACCCAATCGCCGGGTTTGATTTTTACCGAATAATTGACTAATAGATCGGCTAGCTTTCGTAATCGGGGGTCTGCCATGTCGAATGCTCCTGTTGGTATGATGGATTGATTATATCAAAACCTGTTATCGAAGAACACTGCCAGGCATGTGGGAGTGGTCAAGAAGGTGGTGAAAAGGGTAAAATAAAGGCATGAAATGTCCACA
>CAYFMI010000002.1:0-87205 GCA_964344175.1 uncultured Anaerolineales bacterium | reverse complement strand
CTGAAACCTTGCCGGTCATATTTCCGTATACGATTCTACGAACTATCTCCGAACCGTTTTTGCAACTGAACCACACAAGAGGCCGCATTATGAACAAAACAACAATTAAAATTTCATCCCTGGGAACCGTACGGAAATTTCTAAAAGAGGGCACCTGATCAGAAACCATCATGAGCGTCGTTGACGGCTCATTCGATCATCCTTTGCGCCTCGAAGAAAAAGCCAGCATGCCCCTCGCTGGCGGAGTTATGCAGTATGGTTTCCAATGCGGCATGATCTGGGGCGCGGCACTGGCCGCGGGAGCACAGGCTCACCAGCTTGACGGGGCTGGCCCTCTGGCCGAAACCAAAGCCCTGCTTGCATCGCAAAGGCTTGCCGAAGCCTTCCGCACGAAGAACAAGAGCAAAGCCATCAACTGTGTGGATATTACATCGCTCAACAAATCATCCACCCCGAAAGAGATGATGAAATATTTCCTGCTCAAAGGCGGGATGGTAGGCTGTTTCAGCATGGCCGCCCGCTATGCCCCGGCGGCATTTGATGCAATCAATGCCACGTTCTCAGAAGAAAACTTCAAGGTCCCCCCCTCTCCGGTAAGCTGTGCCGCGGAGTTAGCCCGAAAAGCCGGCGCGTCCGATTTGCATACCACCATGGCAGCAGGATTTGCAGGCGGCATCGGGCTGTGCGGCGGCGCGTGTGGCGCCTTAGGCGCGGCGATCTGGTTGCTCTCGATGAACAATATGCAGGAGGGGGACGGCACACTCAATTTCAACAGCCCCAGGGCCGCAGCAATGGTGGATACCTTTGTGGAAGCCAGCGAGTATGAATTCGAGTGCGCAGAAATCGCCGGACGCAAATTCGATAGCGTTGCCGATCATGCCGCATATATACAGGATGGCGGCTGCGCGCAAATTATCGATGTGCTAGCCACGGCTTTCTTAAATTTGCGCTCTCAGCGGTAAAAGCGCTTTTCGTTTCGACTTTAAGAAAGCCCTGATGTGCTAGCAACCGAAATAACATCACAACCAAAATAGTAAAGCCGGGCGCGATACAATAAGCCCATGCTCAAACGCATCATCCCCCTGGCAGCAGTACTGCTTAGTGCTTGCTTCAGCGTCCGTGTGCATGCTCAGGAATGCCAGCCGCAGCCCGACTACTGGTTTGCAGAAGTGTATCAGCTTGTGCTTCCAGATGAACTGCCAGCGACGCTGACAATAACGCCTTCGCCCAAAGTTGTGGCGCACGGGTATCTTACGATTGTCAATCATGGAGATGCGCCGCTGTATGTGCTGGCGGCCTCATCCCTGGGAGAGTTGATTGTCACCGCCGAAGCGGCCCTGCCAGACGAAGGCTTGAGTGGAGAGCTGACCCCGGAGGCGATTCTGCAAGCCGCGCGGGCGCCCGCTTTGGCGGCCTATGTGGTTGAGACAGGCGCGTCCCTGCGGCTGGATTCCACATCCCTGACGACGCTGATTCCCCATATTGAACAGCGCAATGTGCGCGACATCACCCGCCCTGGCTTTGTGATCCTACCGATCACCCAACGGGGCCAATTTTTGCTGGTGTATGAAGATCAGTTGTTCACGGTGGGGGTTACCATCAGTTACGCCCTCAACGAAAGCTTTGCCCCCCAAGCCTGCGGTCATACCGCCCAGCCCCCTGCTGCAATTGAAATCCCCAACAATGGCGCTGCGACCCACACGCTATCGGGGATGGTCACGCTCGTGCTGCTGGCGCTGACCGTGTGGGCCGCAGCGAAGCGCACCTAATCTCATCAGCCCAGCATACCTAATTCGCGTCCCCGCAGGGCGGCCTGCGTGCGGTCGTTGACTCCCAATTTTGTAAAAATATTACTGACATAGTTTTTCACCGTCCCCTCGGCCAGATGTAGGCGGCTGGCAACCTGCTTGTTCGAAAGCCCCTGCGCTAGCAATTGCAAAATCTCAATTTCGCGCGCCGAGAGCGGGTCAGCCAGGCCGTCATTAAGCGGGCGCGCCGCCGGTTCCAGGCGGGCAAATTCGGCGATGACTTTGCGGGCCACCGAAGGTTCGATCAATGCGCCCCCGGCCGCCACTTTGCGAATAGCCTCGGCCAACTCGTCCCCGGAGACATCTTTCAGCAAATAGCCCAGCGCTCCGGCGCGCAGCCCCTCGAAGATATATTCATCGTCGTCGAAGGTTGTTAAGATAATCACCCGCGCTTCGGGCCAGCGTTCGATCAGGCGTCGGGTGGCTTCAACACCGTCCATGCCAGGCATGCGAATGTCCATCAATACCACATCGGGGGTCAGTTCTTCAAAAGCATCCAGCCCGGCCTGGCCGTTCTCGGCCTCGCCGATAACTTCAAAATCATTTTCGAGTTCTAGTATGGTGCGCAGACCGTCGCGCATCAGGCGTTGGTCATCTACCAGAAGGAGCCGAATTCTCGTTGTCATGTCAGGCCACCTCCATTGGCAGCGGCAGCCTGAGGGCTAACATTGCCCCGCCCTGAGGCCGGTTCTCGAGGGTCAACGTACCCGCCAAAAGCGCCACCCGCTCGTGCAGGCCGAGTAAACCAAAACTCGCCGGGCTAATTTCCTCCGGCAGGCCGATGCCATCATCGCTGACTTGCAGTGTCACACTATCTTCATTACATTCCAAAGCGACCCATACCTGTTGTGCCTGAGCGTGGCGTTGGGCATTGGTGAGCGCTTCTTGCACGGCGCGATAAATTGTCAGTCGGTGAGCGCTGGGTAAGACACATTCTTCCGGGGGCACCGTCAGGTGAACGCGCAAATCTGTCGCGGCATCAAAGGAAGCCGCTAACCGTAACAAAGCGTTCCCCAACGCTAAATCGGTTTGCAGCGGTTCTCGCAGGGTTGCCACTGTGCTGCGCAACTCACTCAAAGCCTCGCGCACCTGCTCGCGCACGGTGCCAACCATCTCGGCCGCGCGACCCGGCTCATTGGGAATCAAACGCTGGGCGCCTTCTAACTGCACCGAGGCGACTGTCAGGCGGTGCCCTAATGTATCGTGCATCTCGCGCGCCAGGCGGTTGCGCTCTTCAGAGACGGCCAACTCCTCCACGCGTTCGGCGTAGTCCTGCAATTGCCGATGTGCCACCTGCAACTCGGTCAGCAACCGTTGGCTCTCCCTGCGGGCTTCTTCGGCAGAGGCCATCACGCGCGCAAACGCAGCGAAAAACCAATACCCTGCAGCGAAGGGCAGCAAGGTGAGAATCGCTTCCAGGGTATCCCCAATCTTTAAAAACGCGATCCCCGTGGCCAGGGTGAAAATTCCCACCCATTGAAAGCCGATCCGCTCCGGAAAGACACTCATGGCTTGTGCGCTGAGGATGAAGAACAGCATGGGGAATACGCCCCACTGCGGATGCAAACCAATCAGCGCCGTGACAATGGTAGCTTGCACAATGAAATAGAGATGCAGTTTCCAGGTTCTTGCTTCTTCATGGGGGGCGATGGCAAAAGCCACCCCAAACATGATTAAAAGCCCCAGGCCAACGGCGCGCGGCATGCCCGGATCGAGAAGATTGAACCCCAAGAGCGCCACCGCAATCAGGGTAAGATACCCGACCGCAAGCATCAATTTATTATCCGATACGTGTCTTTTATCTGAGCGCATAAGTTAATTCACCTTTGATCTCACTATGAAATGACTACGAAAAACTCTGTTCAAATTCCAGTAGAGCGCTCCCATTGCTGCTTCTTTGGCTAACTTGTGCTGAGGAATCTCGGCGATCTTTTCTCAGAAGGGGGGTTCTTTACATTCTATCAAGAATATTCACCTGAGTGAACACGGCTTTCTTAAATTTGTGCTATACCAGAAATTTACCGCAGAGAACGCCGGGTTCGCTGAGTTTTTTAAATTTTTCTCTGCGTTCTTTGCGCTCTCAGCGGTAAAAGCACTTTTCGTTTCGACTTTAAGAAAGCCCTGCCTGAGTGAATTGCCACCCTTAAGATACGGATAGAAAGGTCACACTGACCAGTCCCAGAGGTCATATCTTGGGTCATATGACGTTGTGGAAAGGTGAGTGCAACCTTGTGGAAAAATGTGGGATATTTGTGGGATAGTGTGGGATAACGCAAAACAGGGTGTGCAAAGAGCTTCGCACACCCTGTTTGATTAATCAAAGCGGAAGCGCCAAACAGCCATTGTGAAGAAGACCGCCGCGAAACCGAGCAGGACGCTCATCTCAGGCAGGATCGCCTGCACCCCGAGGCCGCGCACAATCACGTCCTGATACCCGGCCAAAGCCCAGGCGTGGGGCGAGATTTTCGAAAGGGTTTGCATGAACTCCGGCATTACAAAGGTTGGCACCATCATGCCGCCAACCGCAGCCAGCGTCAGTGCCAACAATGTGGAAAGACCGCCAATTTGCTCAGGGGTCTTTCCAAAGGCGGCTACCAGCAGCCCCATCCCGGTGGCCGCCGCCGCGGTTGCCAGGGTTACTAACACAAGCGCCAACGGGGCGCTGCCCAGGTTCATATCAAAGACCAACGCGCCGATGGCAAACATCAGGCTCACTTGCAACAAATTAACCAGGTAATAGGGCAACAGTTTGCCCAACAGCAGCGCCGTTTGTGAAAGCGGAGCCGCCAACAATCGTCGAAATGTGCCGTCCTGCTTTTCGCCAAGCAAACTGGTGGCGATCACCTGCACAATGAAGAACACTCCAAAGATGGTGTAACCGGGCACATTCTGCTCAACTGCGTCAGGGAATTCGGTGACTTTGAATTCAGCAGGGATGGTTTGTTCAACGGTAATTTCGGACTCGCCGCCGATATCCCCTAGATCATAAACTGCAATTAATTCATGGGTCAGCGCTTCGCCCACCTGGGTCACAAAAGGAATCTGCTCTACCGGGAAATTCTCGGCCGCGTCGGTTAAGGCTAGCTTTATGCGGTAGGGAGCCTGGGCATAGGCCGCGGTGCGGTTGGCATACGCATTGATGGCAGCCTGCACCGGGGCAACCATTTGCTGCCCGGCAGTGGGGTCAACCACAAGGGTGATGGCTACCGAATCGGCATCGTGACCGTCAAGGGCATTGACAATACGGGCCGAAAAATCTTCTGGAAAAATGATCGCCAGTTGGTATGCGCCATTGGCAATGAGCGCTTCAGCCTGGGCGCGGGTCATGGGCGCGCTCTCCCATTCGGTGATTAAGTTCAGGCCGCCAATCTGCTGCATGGCGGCAAGCACATCTCCCGCCAGACGGGTTTCACCGCCATCGATATATTCGGCAGGCTGATCCAAATCGACAACCAGGACATCAACGGGATTATCTTCTCCGCCGACCTGGAAAGTGCTTTGTAGGGCAGTACTCATCACCAGAATGAACATGGCTGGCATGGCAAATAATACAATCATTCCCCCACGGTCTTTGAAGAGAATTTTCAAGTCTTTGATAGTTATGGCAAATATTTGGTGTAACATGATACGCTCCGCTTGGTTGTTAGTTACTGGTCAGTCTCGCAAACTTTTTCCAGTCAACGATAAAAACACCGTTTCCAAATTCGGTTCTAAAATCTCCAACGATGTCACGCGGACATCGAGTTGATTGGTAATATCAAGCAGGCCCATTAAAGCCGCTTGTGCTTGATTCGTTTCAACGATCATCATGTCATCCATGCGGCTAATCGATGTGATGGCAGGATGCGCCTCCCCGCGCTGGCTGACCGTGTCCACATGCCCGTTGTGCAGTCCCAGACGAATGATGCCGCCGCCCAGACCGTCGATCAGGGCCTTTGGTGAATCCAGCGCAATAATCTCGCCGCGGTCCATAATGGCGACTCGATCGCACAGGCGTTGGGCTTCTTCCATATAATGAGTGGTGTATAGAATTGTCAGACCGGCCTGGTTGAGGGCTTCGACACTCTCGAAGATCGCATTACGGCTTTGAGGATCAACCCCCACGGTCGGCTCATCGAGGAAGAGAATCTCCGGCTCGTGGAGCAGCCCAGCCGCAATATTGATGCGCCGCTTCATGCCGCCGGAATACGTTTCAATGGCGTCGTTGGCTCGGTCCGATAGCCCCACTATTTCCAGCGCTTCATTCACACGCTGTTTGAGCCGCGCCCCTCGCAGCCCGTAGATACGCCCGAAAAAGATCAAATTATCACGCGCCGAGAGCGTAGGATACAGTGCTAATTCCTGCGGAACCAACCCTAATCTGGATTTAATAGCCTTGCCGTTTTTACCAAAGGGTATGCCATCCACTTGTACGCGGCCCGATGTGGCCTCAAGCAAACCGGTCAGCATCGAAATGCTGGTGGTTTTTCCGGCGCCATTTGGGCCAAGTAAGCCGAAAATTTCGCCGCGTTGAATCTCAAAAGAAATGCCGCGGACGGCATGATTGTTGCCGTAAGATTTATTAATATCTTGTACTAACATGATTGTGTTCGACATGAATCGCTCCTTGTAATGATCTTGCCAAACTTTATCGCCATGCCAGTCATCTTTCCTAGTGCCGGAGGTCATATTGCCGGTCATGTTAAACAAAAACCGGGAGCATTGCGCTCCCGGCCTGGCCTCAGGTATATGGCGTTCAATCGATCGGTTGCTTGTCCATTGCGTAAACGCAGGCTTCAGCGCCCATGGCCGTGCATTTGATCTCTTGAACACGGAAATTGCGCTCCGTTGCCCAGTTGGCTGCCGCTTTCAGCACTCCCACTCCCAAATGGCATACTGGCTCCGCACTCTGACGTTCCCAGCACATCGGGCAGCGTTCAATAACCCAGTAATAATAATTATCGTCCTCGTCAATGCGCACAACTTGATCGCTGACTGTGTTGAAAAACTTTGAGAAGAATTGCAACCCCAATTTTGCGCGTACATCGGTGGAGCCAAGTCCCATTGCCGCGCGGGCTGCTTTTTGCACTTTGTCGTATTTCGAAAGACTGTGTTGGAAGGTTTCCTCGCCGCCGCGTATGGCAAAGACACGCGCCCCTTTTGCGCCATACATATCGTAAAGCCCTTGCTGAATACGCGCAACGTGTGAGAATGGAAAACCCTTGGCGATATTATCAGGCGGATAATTATCAATATACGCCTGCAAACCAGCAAAATTTAGCAATGCATTTACCCCATTTTTACCGAGAATTTCCTCTGCCGAAGTGATAATACTACGTCCCCAAATATTCGGATAAAAATATTGCTCCGTCATATTCGCTGCACCTGTTGTTGTGTTGTGCCAGTATAGTTTCAGTCATGCCATCGGCTTTATTATAGCCCATATATTTGATCTCCTCGCAAGTAGGGGATGCGGTTCTTGCCGAACTTTCGCGTGAAACACTCCCAAGTATAGATTTTAGAACGCTCAGGGATTAACTCTACCGGACTGGGCATCTTTCATCAGATACTGGCTGGACAAAATAACCACATCTTGCACAAAATGCACGCCCCAGGCGATGAAGATGCCCTGAGTCTCAGCCAGCGAAAGAGCCATCAACCAGCCCAAGAATCCCGCCATCAGCGCACCGATGATGCCGCCCGGCGTGCCAAAATAGTGTGGAATACCAAACAAAGCCGCTGAGATCAGCACAACCACAGATGCTGGCAATATCCCATCTAACGGAGAAACCACGCCCAATCGGAAAATGACTTCTTCAGAAAATGCGTTCATGGCCGATAAAAGTATTACCCAGGGGAATGCAGCGATCAGCACGCTGACGTTCACATCCACCTGTTTGAGCTGAAAAAACATAAAAATCCCTGTGCCAACCGTAATCCAGAACCCCATCGTCAGGGCAATCTGCCACCAGGGTGTGCCCGCGGCGATGCCCAACCAGCGAATCCCGCTGCTGGGGGCGTGCAGATCGCCAATCCGGAAGAAGCGGGCCAGGTTATCGGGGGCGATCAGGTAGACGATGCCGAGGAAGACGAGCGCCAGCAGCAATTGCATCGATTGAAATTTAAGGTACTGATCGACCCATCGATCTTTGTGAGCGGTGAACTTCAGCGAGGCGATCAGTTTGCGGATACCGAAGATCCCCACGGTCGCCAGGATAACCATTAGAATAACCAGGAAGAGGTTCATTTTTTACCTTTTTTCTGTATGCGATAGTTGTACAACAGCAATCCCACGGCTCCCAGCAAAAGGGCGGCCAGGAGGCTTTCATTGGTAGGCGAAAGGAGTACACCTGCCAGGCCCTGACGCTCGATAAAGCCGTAGGCAATCAGCGGCAGACTGATGCCATTGATCATATTGTGCAGGAGATACACGGGCCAAACCGATCCACTGAGCAAACGCAATTCGCCAAAGAGAATTGCGGTGGGGAATTGAACGATAAAGGCAAGCAGGAGGAAAGTTGTCAGGTTGATCGCGGTGAGGTAGGGGGCCAGTTCCGCGCGGTCGAGGAAGTAGTAATAGTATGGCAAATGCCACGACCACCAGATCACACCCACGATCAGGTGATTGAGTAAGGCGGGAACTTTGGCGGCTTCCAGCCTGGGAGTGAGATAGCCGCGCCAGGCAAATTCTTCGAAGATGTTTTTCATCAGGGAGCCGGCAATGCCCACGCCCACGATCGAGGCAAAAGCGCCCCACCCCTGCGCGGCGAAACCTTCGGCAGAGACCGCTCCGGTGATGGCTCCCACCCCAAAAACCAGCAATGCCACGAGTGGGTAAACCAGCAGCGCGACAAGGTACCACTTCCAACCCGAGATCAGGTTCAGCTTGAAGCCGGCATCCTGCCAGCCATCGCCGCCGAAGGCCCGCAGCAGGATGCCAGAGAGCGCCGGGCTGACCAGCCAAACCAGAACGCCCAGGCTTTGCATCGGCGGTTGGGTATTTCCCGTGACCCTGTTCAGCCAGATGCCCAGCCAGCCCCCCCCAACGGAAAAGATAGTCATAATCAGGATATTGCGCACCGTTTTATTCATCGCGACATCTCATCAAAGTTGGGTCGGATCAAATGTTTTGGTTTCAATCTGCTGAATGGCTTTATGGAGCCATTCCAGTTCAGCCTGGCTGCCCTTGACGCCGTAATCCAACGTGAGCATATTCAGAAAAAACGCCCGCTGATCTTCGGGCTGCCTGGCAATATTAGCGTTGTAGATTACGTTGAAGGTATCCAGCGCCTCCTGGGTAGCCTGAACTTTGTGACGCAGCAGGTCAAGTAGTTCTTCATCGCTGAGGTGGCTGCCAAAGAAAACCTGAATCAGGAAGGGTTCGCGAAAATCCTGCGGAGGTTGGAGGGTTGCCAGCCACCGATGCAGTTCGGCGCGCCCCGCCTCGCTGAGATGGTAGATTTTCATATCGAGACGGTCATCGCGTTTGATCACCTCGATTTCGAGCAGGCCCGCCTTCGCCATTTGCGCCAGGGTGCGGTAGATCTGGCTTTGATTGGCCGGCCAAAAGTGACGCACAGAGTTATCGAAGACCTTTTTAAGGTCATATCCGCTGAGGGACTTAAAACTGAGAAATCCAAGAATAGCGTGTTTAAGTGACATATGTTTTCCTATGTTATATGATACCTATACTATAATACAAGAAGAATATATGTCAAGGAAATACACAGTATGCGCCACTATAATTGCAACATCCCCAATGAAGTCAGCGTTTGATTGAGCGCGTCATCCTCTTGATGCACGCCGAGCAAGTTTCCCGCCGCATCGATCACAACCACGCCCGCGGCCTGGCTAACATCCTTCAGGCCGACAGCCCGGGTCACGCTCCCGTCCCAATCGGGCAGGATGATGACATAATCCTCGGGGGCATAGCCCGCGGGCAGTCCCTCGGCGGCTTCCTCGTAGGAACTTTTCATGGCGCGTTCGGCAAAGTTGCGAAATAGTTTCGGCACAGCGTGCAAATCCACCACGTTGGCGATCATCAGCTTGTCGGCGGTGGCGTAGCACGCATTTTCACGAATTTTGGCGTTGACCTTCGCAGCCTGATCCGCCGTCTCCTGCGTGTGGAAGAGCAGCACGACGGGCTGACCGATCTCGTTGAGAGCAATCTCCCGCCCGGAGCCAGCGGCTTTGAGCGTCAGCGCGGGAAGTTGACCAACTGCATCCCTATGCCCCTCTTCCTCAGGGAGAGGGGATGGGGGTGAGGCTTCCACATCCACGCCCGCCATCAAAACTACCTCCTCATCGTCCAGATAGCCGCGCACCCGCGCCGCCGTCTCACGCCCCGACATCAGGGCGGCGCTCATCCCGCCCGCAAAGGTCCAGGCCCCCGCCAAAAAGAGATTCTCGATCGGGGTGGCAGCGTTCAGGCGGTTGAAGTACATATTCTCCACCGACTGCTCGGTGCCATAGATGCTGCCGCCGGGGTTGCGGCTGTACCGCCAGTTGGTCAGCGGGGTGCCGATTTCCTTATATTTTATCGCTTCCCTCAAGCCGGGGATCAGCTTTTCGGCGCGCCCAATCAGTTCTTCGGCGGCAGCCTCCTTCAATTCCAGGTACTGCGGATTTTTACCGTAGTCCGCCAAGTTGCCGCGCGTGCCCCATTGATCAAAACTATCCCAATGGGCCAAAGAGAAAATCCCTAGAACAGAGCCACCCGCGGGCGAGCAGGTCGGGTCCACCTGATCGTAATGGGTGATCGAAATGCCGGTTTGATCGAACTTCCCATCTAAAACAGCCTGATAATCGGCCTCCGCCTGGTAGCTCTCATTGATGAAGATTTCATGATGCGGCCAGCCCTCAGCTTTGAGATCGCGATCCAAACCGAGGTAGACAACCAGGTTGGAGATGGCAGGCGGGGCGGACTCGATTTGGGCGGCATACTGCGCAGGAAGGTGTTCGCGCCCCACAAATTTGAACAGCGTATCGGGGGCGTTGGCGTTGCTGATTACTACATCGGCTTCGGCGCGCAGACCCTTTTCTGTTTCCACGGCCACGGCTTTGCCCTCGCGAACTTCGATCTTGTTGACGGTCTGGCGATAACGGATCTCGCCGCCGTGCTCCTTGATGAAGGCTTCGATGGCCCGGCTCATCGCCATGCTGCCGCTTACGGGGTAATAGGCCCCGAAAAGATGATAACTGACCCAGGGGAAGATGAAAGCCGCGGCGTTAAGTTGGCCGGGCGGCAGGCCGTAGTAGCCCCACAGCGTTGAAAAAACCGCTTTGAGTTGTTCATCGCTGATGAACTGGGCCATGAAATCTTCCCAACTGGATTCCATCACCGAGAGCATCTTGCCGTATTTGGCAGGCATTTCTTCGAGAGGCGGGCGCGTGCCGATGCGGGCATCTTCACCAAAGCGGCGCACCTGCCAGTAGATCTCGATCATCTCGGCGATCATGGCGCGGAGGCCCTCCTTCTCATGAGGAAAATTGCGGATGAGTTCAGCTTCATACGCCACCGGGTCGGCATGAGCGGTGATCTCATGTCCGGGGTAGCGCACCGTGTAGAAGGGGTCCATACGGTGGAAAGGAACGCGTTCCAGCACCTCCAATTCTTTGAGTACGGGGTACGCCCAGCCGCCCGGCCCGGCGCCATCGATGGCATGTAAGGCAACTTCGAAGCGATATTTACCGCGCCGGAATTCATGGGCATACCCGCCCGGCACGCTGTGATGTTCGAGGATGAGTACCTTCTTTCCAGCTTTCGCCAGGTAAGCCGCGGACGATAATCCGCCCAGCCCCGCGCCAATGACGACGACATCGTATTTTTCGGTAGACATTTTGATCTCCTTATATAATCAATCTAGCCACCTGACAGTTTAATAAATAGGACGCAGATTCACGCTGATTATCGCTGATAAAAGAAAAAACAGTGAAGTCGAAACAAAAAATCATGGTTATCTGCGTGAATCAGCGTCCAAAAACAAAAGTGTCAGGCATCTAATAATCAATAAATAATATATAATTTTTTATACTAATAGACAAAAAAAAGCAGTTACCCAGTAGTGACAGTCATTTTGAAAGTGACCGTCACCACGCTGTTACCACTGCTCCACTCGTTCAATGGTTTCATCCAGCCAACGGACGAACATCTCTTCGAAGAGCACACCGAAACGGCGCGTGGCATCCCACAACTCGGCGTCTTTTTCGAGCTGCGGCATTCCCTCAGCAACTTGTCGGATGAAGGCGTGGGTGGCGGTCTGGTAATGTTCCATCTTACGCTGGTGCAAGTCGCGCAGCAGGCGCAGTTGGGTGAGCATCTTTTCTTTGTCGCTGCCTGCCGAAAAGAAGAGTTTTACCAGCAGACTCTCTTTGCGCTGCTGCAACTCGGTTTCGGGCTGCGCCAGCCAGTCTGCCAGGTCAGCGCGCCCTGCGGGGGTGATTTCGTAGACGCGCCGGTCGGGGCGGCTCTCCTGGGCCTCGATGTGCGATTTCAGCAGGCCGCCTTCTGCCAGCTTTTTGAGCGTGGTGTATATCTGGCTCTGCTTCGCATGCCAGAAGTTGGCCGTGGACTCATCCATGAACTGTTTGAGTTCATAGCCCGTCATGGGGGTGTAGTTTAAAAATCCCAGCAGCACGTATTTCAGCATAGATCACTTCCAATATATAAATATTTATATATTACATTGTTCATTTTGTCAAGAGGAAATTCGCGATCCATTCCGCTATGGTCTGGTTATCCGGGCTTCCGCTTTCGATAGCGCGCACCGCAGCACTCGCCAGATGCTCACCGAAGATGCCTATGCGCGAGGAAATGATTTCGCCCATCACTTCTGCGTTGAACTCCGGATGTCCTTGAATGCCCAATACTCGATTTTCGATGGTGAAGAACAAGTTGGGGCAGAACTCGTTGCCCCCGAGCAGTTCCGCTCCTGGCGGCAGTTGGATGACTTGATCTTGATGCACAAAATGCAAAGAGAACTGGCCCAGCGCTGCCGTCATCCAGGGTTTGCGCACACCCACATCGAATTGCTTTAACCCCAGCCCCCAGCCTTTCTCTGATTTGGCGCTGTGCCCGCCCAGGGCGTGCGCCAGCATCTGGTGCCCAAAGCAAATACCAACCAGCTTCTTCCCTGCCGCATAGGCGGCGCGGATAAAATCCCCCAGTTCAGCAATCCACGGGTCTGGATCATAAACTCCCATGGGGCTGCCGGTGATCAGGTAAGCGTCGCAGACTTCGGGCGCATCGGGGAACCGGCCTTCGGCGACATCAAAACCGGTATATTCAAAGGGCGGCTGAGCCAGTTCCAAGAAGCGGATATAAGCGTCGACCGGCGTGTCGCAACCGCTGAGGACGTAATCGGGAGGGAAAGCATTTAGGATGCCGATTTGCATATATTTTCTGTAACCTCTACGTTTCGGTTTTCCCGCCAGCCGTCTGTAATGCTTTTGTCAATTCCTCATTGAAAATGATGCCCGAAAGGTGCATCAGATTCTCGACGCCATCCTTAGGCCGGGTCGGCTTCATGGAAGCCAGGCAGGGATAATGGAGACAGATCAACCCGCCCTGGGGTACAGCTTCAGACGCAGGCATCCCGCGCAGGCGCTCAGCCGCATATTGGCTGGAGCCACAGGCCGCACCGCGCTCAATGAGCACCTCCGCAATCGTTTCATCATCATTCAGGGTGATGCCAATACGGGGCCGTCCAAAATAACTCAAGAAATTTCTCAGAACTTTTACTTGCTTGGAGGTCAAGTCAGCCTGTTCGTCGATCATCTCTTCGGTGAGCGTGCAAAAAGGTTCCGGGAAGACAGCCACTGCGGAAGAAGAACTCAACTCTCGGCTCAACTGGAGCCGCAGACCGGAAGGAATCCAGGCATTATTATCAATCGGAGCAACGACCGCGCAAGCTCCGCTCAGCCGGACAGCTCCCGGCATCAACTGGGCAGCTTGAGAAGTTTCAGCCAGGAAAAGCAGCAGGTCCGCCGCCGGAAAATCATCGGGCAGGAACTCCTCAGGCTCATCCACAATGACAGGCAAAGCATCTGGCAAGATGAGCGTTTTTATCTGCCAGGCATCAGGAGCCCGCAGCTTCACGTGATCAGCAATCCGCTGACCATAAGTGCCTTGATATAAAACTAAAATGTCCATCTGATTATTCTCTATAAGGTGTTTATATTTCTTTGCCAAAATGATTACTCACAACTGCAACGATTGAAACGCCTGCAATAAAATCTAAGATTAGCGCCGGAATCCCGAACAGGATGCGCCCCAGCAGAGCATCGGCGCCGCCAAACGAAACGGCAAAAAAGGGAACTGCTACACCACCGCTGAATTCGCGCTCACCCGGCCAAAAGGCGATCCAGTTCAACAGCACGACAAAAATCAACGGGATGGAAAGCAACACGCTGAGATGGAAATAGGCAAACCAGGTATTTTCCCGCAGCGGGTTGAAGCAGATGTCCAGAAACAGCACCGTCAGACCCGCGTTGACGAACATCAACATAAAAGCCACACCGACCCATTTGGGGCCGTCCAAATCTGCGGCATCGGCGGTCAGGGCTTTATTCAATAGAACAGCGCAAGGGATTAGAATGACCAACCCAAGCCAAAGCGCGCCTTTGAAGTAGGGAGGGGGCTTCTCGGACATTCAGGGGGTCACCTGATCGTATTTCTGGCGCACGGCGCGGATGTCATCCCACATCAGGGCTTTCGGCGAGCCGGGGGTGCGCGCCGGGTTGCGCAGCAAATACGAAGGATGAAACACCGGCATCACCCACCTGCCCTCTTTCAAAATCCATTCCCCGCGCAGCCGCGTAATCCCGGTTTGATTCAAAATCGACTGGCAGGCCACATTGCCGGTCAACAGCATAATTTTTGGGTCCACCAGGCGGATGATCTCCAGCACATACTTGCGATAATAATTGATCTCTTCGGTGGTCGGTTTGCGGAAGGCCTTGCCGCCCTCGCCGGGGGGCATGCGGAAAACCGAATTGGCGATAAAAACATCCTTATCGGGATCAAAATCCACGGCGCGCAAAATCTGATCGAGGAGTTGCCCGGCGCGCCCGACGAAGGGTTTGCCCTGGATGTTTTCCTGCGGTCCCGGGGCCTCACCAATGATGAGAATCCCGGCTTCGGGATTGCCGCGGCTGATGACCACATTCGTCCCGGCATTCGCCAGGGGATCGTTCGTCATCTGCATCATGGCCTCAAAGAGTTTGGTGAGGGTGTTATAAGTCGGTAAAGGGGAATTCATCAAGTTGTCGAAGGGCACTTTCGATCCTTGTGGGTTATGCGCGGCAGCCAATGTTGGAATCTTACCATGCTCTCCGACCAACCCAAAATGCGGACACCCACTACAGAGATTCCCAGAGAACCCAAGAGATTTGCATTATCGGGCAGGCACAAACTCTTGACAGAATTAACTAAACACTGTATATTTACGCCGTTTAGTTAAGGAGCTTTTCATGGTTCGTCCCAAACAAAGCCAACAACACCCCGATTTGCCCGCCGCCATCAAAGAAACAGCCCGGAAGCAAATCGCGGCGCGCGGCGCGGCGGCACTCTCGCTGCGGGCGATTGCGCGCGAGTTGGAAATCACCGCTCCGGCGATCTACAATTACTTCCCCAGCCGCGACGACCTGGTCACCGCGCTGATTGTGGATGCCTACAATTCGCTGGGAGAAGCGCTGCGCGCCTCGCAAGTTCACCTTCAAGATGCGCCGCACACGGAGCGGATCATCTCTTCCGCGCATGCCTACAGAAATTGGGCGCTGGCGCACCCCGAGGAATATAACCTGATCTTCGGAACACCGATTCCCGGCTACCAGGCCCCCATGGAAATCACCGGCCCGGCAGCCGCCGGGAATATGTCTGTGTTGATCGGCGTACTTCATAACGCCTGGCAAGATGGCGCGATCATAGCGGAAGGGGTTCTCCCCTCCACGCCGGAGATGATCCGGGCCTGGATTGAAAAATTCGAGTATCAGGGCGACCCGGCTGTTATCCAGTTTGCCATGGCGAGCTGGTCGCAGATCCACGGCATGGTTTCGCTGGAACTCAATGGTCATTTTACGGCCTTCCCGGAAGAAATCAGCGTGGATACTTTTTTCGAGGCCGAAATCCGCGCCATGCTCAAACGCATGGGCGCGTAAACAAGTGAAGAAGATGCACATTACAGACAATTGGACAGAAATCAAGCAGCTTTTCAAGCGTTCGTTTCGTTCTTCCTTCCATTACGCCATCGCTACGGTAGATGAAAACAGCGCGCCGCATATCACTCCCATCGGCTCCCTGATTTTGGGCGAACCGGGCCGCGGGGTGTATTTCGAAGAATTCCCCAGGCAACTGCCGCGTAATTTGGTAGCAAACCAGCAGGTTTGCGTGCTGGCGGTGGACAGCGGCGTCGGTTTTTGGCTGCGCTCTCTGTTGCGCGGCGAATTCGGCAGCCCCCCCGCCGTGCGCCTGTACGGGATCGCCGGAGAGTTGCGTCCGGCCACCGAAGCGGAAATCGCACGCTGGCAGCGGCGGGTGCGGCGGGTGCGTTTCACCCAGGGGCATAAGCTGATGTGGCGCAATATGCGCATGGTGCGCGAGATCAAGTTCACACGCATGGAGCCGGTGCAGATCGGCGGGCTTACAAAAAAATTGTGGAATAAAAAACTAGCTACCGGACACTTATAAATTGGAGGCAAAAAAAACGCGGATAGTTGAAGGATATGCTGTTCAAAAAACTAAATATTCGACCTATTTTTAGCGTTTTCCGCGTTCATCCGCGTCCTTTTCGATGAAACTGTCCGGCAGCTAGAATAAAATATGAAAAACCTGCTCAATTGGCATTCTTACGCATCAGACAATTGGTTGAAAAGGTAGCGAAATGTCTCGATTGATTGCCTGGATTCAGAACAAAGCCATCCCCTGGTTCACCGCGTTGGGCTTTACCTCGCGCACGATCACAATCGAAGTCCCTGGAAGACGAACGGGAGAGCCTATCCGAACTTCCATCTCGCTCACTTACCATGATGGAAAATCATACCTGGTTTCGTTGGGCGGGGAATCAAATTGGGTCAGGAACGTCCGTGCTGCTGATGGAAAAATCGTCATTCATTCAGGCGCGCGGCAGGTTGTTCAAGTGCGAGAACTCCCGAACGAAGAAAAAGCGCCGATCCTGTTCGCCTACATCCAGAAACGCGCTTTCACGCACAGTGCCGAAGAATCCGCCCGCCTCTTTTTTGGCGTGGATGGAACCGCCACACTGGCGGATATGCAAAAAATCGCCCACAAATACCCCGTTTTCCTTGTCCAAGGAGATGTGACAAGGAGCGGGTGGAAAAGCTGGTTATCTTTTGATATCTAAGGAGAAAATCATGATCAAATCACAAGTTTACAAGTACATCGCCTTCCCCGCCTTCGCCGCCGCGCTCATGCTGGCGGGGATGTTGACGACATCCCTTTTCAGCGGCGGCGTCACCGCCCAGAATTTTGAAATTGTTTCTGATATTGAAAGCTACACCCGCAATATCATCGCTGCGGAAACGCCCTTGCGCGTCATCCTGACCTTCGACAATCTCTTCCTCATGTTCTACACCGCCGCCTTCATCTTCCTGGCGATTGACCTGTGGAACGAAGACACCGTCTGGCTGGTCGCGGCCGCCTTGGGCGCGCTGTTGATCACTGCTTATCTTGACCTGCATGAAAATCACGACCTGCTGACTCAACTCACCACCGCGCTCAACGGCCTCCCAATCGCTTTGGATGATCTGCAAAACCGCATGATCTGGAGCCAGCTCAAATTCCACAGCAGCTATTTGGGCTTTTTCCTTTTCGCCTTTGTCCTGCATGGCGACACCCTCCTGGAAAAATTTCTCAAATTCAGTTTGTGGTTTGGCTACCTGCCCATCGGCGTGCTGGTCTACACCTTCCCCCATCCTGTCTTCGATCTGCTGCGCTACTTCTTCATGCTGGCGGGGCTGACGATTTTGGGCTGGAATTACTTCATCCGTTATCGGGAGTGGATCGCATGAAAAAAATAACTCGTCGTGACTTTCTCCGCCTGAGCGGTGCCACCTTCATTGCCCTCGCAGGCGGTACAGTCTGGCGCGCCATCGATCAGGGCGTTTTCGCCACAGGCGCTGGGGATGCCTACCAAGCCTGGGAGCAGTGGCAAGCCGAAACCGCGAGCGGATCGCTGGCTCTCGTCCACGCCGCCATCCTCGCCGCCAATCCGCACAACACCCAGCCCTGGCTCTTTGGTGTCACCGAAACATCCATTGACCTTTTCGCCGACACAACGCGCAATATCGGGGCGATTGATCCATTTTTGCGTGAGATGCATATCGGATTGGGATGCGCGCTGGAGAATTTGCTCATCGCCGCCCCCGCCAGCGGATACGCCCCTGTTTTGAGCCTGCTCCCGTCTAAGGAGCAGATTGCCCACGTTGAGCTGATACCGTCTGACAGCGCCATTCCCAAGCTCTATCATGCCATCCCCGAAAGACGTACCAACCGAGGCGCTTACGAAACGACACCGCTCTCTGAAGATGTGTTGACCGAACTCGACTATCTCAACACCGACGCCGATGTGCGCGTCTTCTGGCTCACCTCCGATATTGAGCGTAAGAAAATCGCCGACCTGACCTATGACGCTGCTGTCGCCATCACGCAGGACGAAGAGCAGTCACGCGACAGCGCCGCGTGGTTCCGCCACGATTGGGACGAACTCCAGCAGCGCGCTGACGGCGTGACCATCGACGCCCAAGCCATGCCCGCCGTCATGCGCGCGATCACAAAGATGATGCCGCCCCTCTCGCAGGAGCAGAACGACCAATTCTGGCTTGATGCCACCCGTGCCGCGCTCGATGCGACACCCGCTTTTGGCATTTTGGCTGTCCCCAACAACAAAGATAACGCTCAACGTATCAAGGGCGGGCAACTCTACCAGCGTATGAATTTGTGGGCAGCCCAAAACGGATATGCCATGCACCCCGTCAACTACGCCTCCGAGAGAGCGGATCGGGAAGAAAGCCAGGGTTTAGCCCCTGAATTTGGCGACGCCCTCCAAAACCTGATCGGCGATTCCGCATGGCAGGCGCTGATGCCCTTCCGCATCGGCATCCCCACCGTGGATGTGCTTCGCAGCCCCCGACGGGGTGTGGAAGACGTGTTGATCTAAAAACGGAGAAATCATGCAAATCAAAAAAGAAGAAAGCGCCATAGTGCAAAAGAAAACCCGCATCGTCGGTTTCGACTTGGCTCGTTCGCTGGCGATCTTTGGGATGGTATTGGTCAACTTCAAGGTCGTGATGAACGCCAAGGGAACTGGCTCCGCCTGGCTGGAGTGGCTGATGGGGCTGCTCGATGGTCGGGCTGCCGCGACCTTCGTCGTGTTGGCGGGGGTGGGCTTGTCGCTACTCTCCAGAAAAGGGCGAGAAAGCGGCGACCAAGCCAAAATCCGCGCGAACCGCATCACACTGCTGAAGCGGGCGCTCTTCCTTTTCATCGTCGGCTTGGCGTATATCCCCATCTGGCCCGCCGACATCCTGCATTTTTATGGCGTCTACATTGCCATCGCTGCCCTGCTCCTGACAGCCAGCGACCGCCAACTTCTAACGATCTCCGCCTTATTGCCCATCGCCTTTCTGGTTTTGACAGCGTTTTTCGATTATGAAGGCGCCTGGGATTGGACGACACTCACCTACGCCGATTTCTGGACTTGGCAGGGCATGCTGCGCCATATCTTCTTCAACGGATTTCATCCCGTCATCCCCTGGCTGGCGTTTATGCTCGTCGGCATGTGGCTGGGGCGGCAGAACTTGCTCAATGCCGATTTTCGCAGGAAATTGCTCATCATCAGTTTTTCTGTGGCTGCCATCACCGAAGCCTTTTCAGCTTTATTTTGGAAAGGGGAACTCGAACTGCTTCTGGACACAGCCCCGATGCCGCCGATGCCCCTCTACATCATCGCTGGGACGGCGACCGCTCTTGTTGTCATCTTGCTCTGCCTCGAGATCACCCTGCGCCGCCCCGACGCTAAATGGATCCCGCCGCTCGTCCACACCGGGCAATTGGCGCTGACCCTCTACGTGGCGCACGTCGTGATCGGGATGGGCTTTCTCGAAACAATCGGGCGGCTGGAAAACCAAAGTTTATCCTTCGCCGCTGCCACGGGCATCATTTTTTCATTCCTTTCGGTCGTGTTTGCTCATTTTTGGCGGCAACGCTACAAACGCGGTCCCCTTGAATGGGTGATGCGTAAATTGACATAGCCAAGGTTCTGGAGTTTTAATGAGCAATATCTACGAAAACACACCCATCTCTGCCGAATTGGAGCGACGCCTTTGGGAGATGCCCAAGGTTGAAATACACGTCCACCTGGAAGGGGCCACCGACGCAGCCACCGTTTGGGAACTGGCGCAGCGCAATAAGGTTAAACTCCCCGCCGCGACATTGGAAGAATGGCAGGCCATGTATGAATTCCGAGACTTCGATCACTTTATCGAAATCTATTTACAAGCTACCGAGTGCATGCAAACGCCGGATGATTTTGCCTTTATGGTCGATCGCTTTCTCGCTAATCAGGCGCAGCAAAATGTGCGCTACTGCGAAGCCTTTTTGAGCGCCACCTATATGGTAGATAAATTTCCGTGGGATGAGATCCTCGCCGCGCTATCCGAAGGAGCCAAGCGCGGTGAAGAGAAACATGGTATCAAGCTGCGCTTCATCCCCGATGTGGCCCGGCACGAGCCGCACACGCGTCATAAAGTGCTGGATTTTGTGCTGGCGGGCCACGAACAGGGTATTTTCCTGGGTTTGGGGTTGGGCGGCCCAGAAGTCGGCTTCCCCCCGGAGTTGTTTACTGATGTTTATGACGAAGCCCGCCGCCAGGGAATCCGCGTGGTGGCGCACGCCGGCGAAACTGTGGGCGCAGCAAGCGTTTGGGGCGCGCTCAACAACTTGAAGGCTGAACGCATCGGGCATGGCGTGCGCGCTGTCGAAGACCCCCAATTGCTCGAACACTTAGCGGAAACTCAAATCCCCCTCGAAGTGAACCCGTATAGCAACTACCGGCTCAAAGTCACGCCTTTCGGCCAACCGCACCAAATCCGCGCCCTGGTGGATGCTGGAGTTTACTGCACCGTCAACAGCGATGACCCGCCTATGTTCTCCACCGACCTGACCAGCGAATATCTGCTGCTGGCGCGCCAGGGTTTCTCGTGGGATGAGTTGTGGCAGCTGAATCGCAATACGTTGGAGGCCAGCTTCCTTAGCGAAGAAGAAAAAGCCAGTTACCGGGCAGAATGGCAGGCATTTTATTCGCAGGTTGGATCAATATCATCCAAATAATTCGGAATGACTGCCAGTTCTCGCCAGTTGCAATTCATTCCCCTCGACACGGTAGATAAGCAACCAATCGGGTTGGATATGACATTCTCGAAACCCTCGCCAATTTCCTACGAGAACATGATCCCGATATTGCTCGTCCAGAGGCTCTGCAGAAACCAGTACCGCGACCACATATTCCAACTTGCTCAAGTCTTTTCTTTGCCGTTGTAAGCGTTTCACGTCGCGCCGAAACCTGGTGGATTGCCGGATTGATCGCGACACGGGTTACGCTTTCCAATCGGTGAACAACTCGTCTGTTGATTGGAACACCTGCCCCCCGCCTTGTTCCAACTCCATCATGGCAGCCAGGGTTTCGGCGTTAGGAACTTTAGCAGTCGGTTGAAATGGTAGACCGCCGCTGTTGACAACCTGTTTCAAGAAAACTCGAATGGCTTCCGCCGTGGTCATACCGATAGAAGACAAAACAGATTCGGCCTCTTCTTTCAGTTCAGGGGGGATGCGGGCCTGTACGGTGATATTCGACATAACTATGCTCCTGAGAAATATATAATATCAATTGATTGCATTATACTATGAATTGGATGCAATTTGCAATCAAATATCACAAAATTAAGGATGCAACCATTGATGAAACCACTTCAAATTTACCTCGAAACCGGCAAACGCAAAACCTTTGCGGTGGCCCTCGATTGGCCGGGCTGGGCGCGCTGGGGAAAAAGCGAAGACGCCGCCCTGCAAAATCTGCTTGACTATGGGGCGCGCTACGCCGCGGTGATGAACACCGCAGGGTTATCTTTCGCTGCGCCTGACAGCGTAGAACCATTCGAAATCGTTGAGCGGCTCCCCGGGGACGCCACCACCGACTTCGGCGCGCCCTCCGCCTTCCCGAAGAATGACGCAATTTCCATCATGCCGGACGAACTCACAAGGCTGCGCGCCATCCTGAAGGCCTGCTGGGCTGCCTTCGACAAAGCCGCTGAAGATGCCGCCGGGGTGGAACTGCGCAAAGGCCCGCGCGGTGGGGGCCGGGATTTAGAACGCATCCGGCAGCACGTCATCGACGGCGACCGCAGCTACCTGCCCCGCGTGGCCTGGAAATATCGCCTCAACAAAGAACTGAGTTTGGGTGAACAGATGAAGGGTATCAGGGGCGCGGTTTTAGACGCCCTAACCAACGCCGTTGAGAACGGCCTGCCCGAAAAAGGCCCGCGCGGCGGGGCTATCTGGACGCCGCGCTTTTTCACCCGCCGGGTGGCCTGGCACACCCTGGATCATGCCTGGGAAATTGAGAATAGGAGAATATAACGATGAGCTACAAAAAAGTAATCTTAAACGAATTCGGCGGCCCTGAAGTTTTGCAGGTCGTCACCGAAAATACCCTGCCCAAACCGGGGGCGGGCGAAGTGCGCGTCAAAGTTCTGGCCGCCAGCGCTACCTTCACCGATACCCTGATCCGCAAGGGCATCTACTATGGCTTCAAGGAAACCCCGCCCCTCTCGCCCGGCTACGACATGGTCGGCGTGGTGGATGAAATTGGAGAAAGTGTAGAAGGATTTGAAATCGGGCAGATGGTTGCCGATTTGACCGTCTGGGGCGCGTACAGTCAATACCTATTGCGACCCACCTCGGGCTTGGTCGCAGTTCCCCCGGGGCTGGATCCCGCCGAAGCGGTCAGCATGGTGCTTTCCTACGTCACCGCCTATCAACTGCTGCACCGCCTCGCCAAAGTGCAGCCCGGCCAGCGGATCCTCGTCCACGGCGCGGGCGGGGCAGTCGGCACAGCTTTGCTGCAACTCGGCTCGCTGCTCGACCTGGAGATGTACGGTACGGCTTCAGCCTCCAAACGCGAACTTGTCGAAGGATTGGGCGCAACACACATCGACTACGCCAGCGAAGACTTCCTCGCCAAAATGCAAGCCATCGGCGGCGTAGATGCGGCTTTTGACTTTATCGGCGGCGACAATTTCAAACGTTCGTTCAAGTCGTTGCGGGTGGGCGGCATTCTGGTTCCTTACGGCTTCTACGATGACGCGATGGGCAAGGGCGGCAGCGTGCCGATGGATTACGTGAAAGTCGCTATGTGGAATATCCTGCCTAATGGCCGCAAGACCGCTTTTTACTCGATTGGCGGGATGCGTGCAAAACACCCCGATTGGTTCAAAGAAGATTTAGCCGCGCTCTTTATTTTGCTGTCAGCGGGCAAAATCAAACCGGCCATTGAGCGACGCATGAAGTTGGAAGATGCTGCCCAGGCACATGAATTGATCGAGCAGGCGGCGGTGAAGGGGCGCATTGTGTTGGCGCTCTAAAAAGCCAGAAAGTAGGTGCAACGCACTTCGCACATTGCGCGCGGCACAAAAAGAGCAAAAACAAGCGCGTTGCACCAAGAAAAACCTGACTGCCCGCGCACGCGCGTATTCAACAAATATGGGTCGGGTAGACCGTTAGGCCGTATCGAGACTTGCTTTGCTGGCATGATTGGTTTCGACACCATCGTTTTGTGAGGCAAAGACAGCATATCACCCCACAATCTGTCTGTGCGGAGCACGCCCCCTACCCCAAATGCGGGGTTTCTCATGGCAGTTCCCAAAGAGCCAGTCGAAAAACTAGATCGAACACCATTCCACATGGTAAACTATTTAAAGTGACAAACCCAGATAGATTAGGGCTTACGCACTTCACCGACCAAAACGAAAAAGGGGTACAACTCTCCTGCCGGGGGGACCCCATCCATAGGCTGTGTATGCCATGAGAACAGAATAGGAGCCTTGTTGATAATGACGATCATCACAAAACTCCACAGCGCGCTAAAGACATTTGCAAACGACCTGGTTTGCTCCGGTTTACCACCCGATGATGATTCGCTGGAGCTTTACCAGATCAAGCGCCTGAACCTGGCGATCCTGTCGCTGGTTCTATTCGTTCCCGTTTTCGCTACAATCTATTTTTACCTGGGGATTCCGCAAATTGGGCTGGGGACCTTCGTGACCGGTTTGCTGGCTGTTGCTTGTTTTTTCTGGTTTCGGAAAACGAAAAACGTCAACATCGCTGCCAATTTCTTATTGCTGATCTACGCCGTGCTGGTGGCTTATTCTGCGGTTTATCTTGGCGGCATCCATTCCGCATCATTATGGTGGAATACACATTTACCCGTTTTGGCCGTATTGCTTTTGAGTACTCGCTGGGCGGTGATCTGGACCGTTGCCATAATTTCCGAAATGGTCCTATTCGTTTTCTTCACCCTTTCGGAGGCTCTACTCCCAAGCCCGCTGTTTGGCGGCGCGTTAATGATCCACGATAGTGTCACAAAGATTGTAGCCATCGCGCTGCTGTTTGTGTTCGGCATCTTGTTCATCCTCGAAAAAGCCAAAACCATCCAGATTTTGGAGCGTGCAACAGTGAAAGCAGAAGCGGCGGCCCAAGCAAAGGCGGATTTTCTTGCCAATATGAGCCATGAGATTCGCACGCCGTTGAACGCTATCTATGGGATGACCAGCCTGATGCTCGACACCCCCCTCAACACTGAGCAGCAAGATTTTATCGAGACCATCCGCAGCGGCAGCGACACGCTCCTCTCGGTCATTAATGACATTCTAGATTTCTCAAAAATCGAAGCCGGAAAGATGGAATTGGAGGAACAACCTTTCCGCTTGCGGAACTGTGTAGAAGATACACTTGACCTGCTGGCTGAAAAGGCTGCCGCAAAATTATTAGACCTGGCCTATTTTATCGAGGAGGGAACGCCTTTTGTCGTGATTGGGGATGTTACGCGCCTGCGCCAGATTCTGGTCAACCTTTTGAATAATGCCATAAAATTCACCGAACACGGCGAGATTATCATCACGATCTCAAGCCGGTTGGTGGAGCATAACAAGCATGAGCTGCGTTTCAGCGTCCGAGATACTGGCATCGGCATCCCGGAGGAAAAAATTGAAAAACTCTTCGAGAGTTTTACACAGGTGGATACATCGACAACTCGCAAATATGGCGGCACAGGGCTGGGCCTGGCAATTAGCAGGCAACTGGTCGAAAACATGGGCGGGACGATGTGGGTTGAGAGCGTGGAGGGTGAAGGCTCGACTTTCCATTTTACAATTTTGGTGGATGTGAAAACAGATGCCAAACCCCTCGATTTTGAAGCAGCCCAACCTCAACTTTTGGGGAAGAGGATCTTGATTGTTGATGATAATGCCACCAACCGGAAAATTCTGCTCAAACAAACCACATCGTGGAAGATGGAACCCAGCGTGGTGGAATCGGGAGCTGAGGCCCTGGCGCTGCTTGAACGTGGCGACGAGTTCGATATAGCTATTCTCGATATGCAAATGCCCGGGATGGATGGCTTTACCCTGGCGAAGAAAATCCGCGCCCTCGACCCTGAAAGCTCCTTCCCCCTGATTATTCTCTCCTCGATCATCCGCGAAAGAGCGCGCTCAGATGATGTGAAAATTGCCGCGTTTTTGAACAAACCAATACGAACATCCAACCTGTTCGAAGTACTGACGGACATCATTACGGCTGTACCCGCCCCCCGAAAAGAGATCAAAAAACCGGCGGGTATCAGCGCTGCCCTGGGCGAACAGCACCCCCTGCGGATTTTATTGGCCGAAGATAACAGGATTAACCAAAAAGTGGCGCTCAAGCTCCTCGAACGCCTGGGCTACCGGGCCGATGTAGCCGGCAACGGTGTCGAGGCTTTAAAGGCTCTCGAAAGTCAGGCTTACGACGTGATTCTGATGGATATCCAAATGCCCGAGATGGATGGCGAGCAGGCCATGCGAAAAATCCGTGAACGCTGGCCTCAAGAGCAGCAACCCCATATTATTGCCATGACCGCCCACGCCCTGGAAGGCGACCGAGAAAAGTACCTCTCATCGGGCATGGATGATTATGTCAGCAAACCGGTCAGTGTGGATGCCCTGGTCGAGGCGCTGGGAAAAGCAACACCCTTAGCACATTAGGTAGATTTCGGAAATTGCGTTGAAAAAGGCTGCCGGAAGTGGGGGGATCGGCTCTCGTTTCAGGCTCGAATTTAGGGTATGATAGGATTGGTTCATTCCATACCATACCATACTACCTGCTATCCCCTGATTTTCGGAGGTTCAACATGCAACCTGATCTTACCCAAGACATTCTCGAATTAGTGCGGCTGACAGCAACCAACCTGCCCCCCGATGTGGAAGAAAAGTTGCGCGCTTCATTCGAGCAAGAAGAACCCGGTTCAGCAGCGGCAGGGGCGTTCGATACAATCCTCAAAAACGTAGAAATGGCCCGCGCCAATTCCACGCCCATTTGCCAGGATACCGGCACGCCTCTCTTCTACGTGCATTATCCCGAGGGCTGGAGTACGCGTAAACTCCGGGCGCAGATCCAGGCCGCGGTGGTAGAGGCCACCCAAAAGGCGTACCTGCGCCCCAACTCGGTCAACGCAGTCAGCGGAAAAAATACCGGCGACAACTCCGGCGACGAGCACTACCCTACCATCCATTTTGAAGAAATCGATGAAGATCAACCCCTGGCAATCGAACTGATGCTCAAAGGCGGCGGCTGCGAAAATGTCGGCGCGCAGTACAAGCTGCCGGACAACAAACTCGGCGCCGGACGCGATTTGGAGGGCGTACGCAAAGTGGTGCTGGATGCCGTATATCAGGCGCAAGGAAAGGGCTGCGCGCCGGGGTCCTTAGGCGTGTCCATTGGCGGGGATCGCGGCTCTTCGTACCTGGCCTCCAAAGAAGCCCTGCTCGGTCAAATAGACGAAGCCAACCCCGACCCGGAGATTGCCGCGCTCGAAAAGCAAATCACCGCCCAGGCTAACGAGATGGGCATCGGGCCGATGGGCTTTGGCGGAGCCACCACCGTGCTGGATACGAAGATCAAAGGGCTGCACCGCTTACCGGCCAGCTACTTTGTCTCAGTATCGTACATGTGCTGGGCCTACCGCCGCCGCAAGATGGTGGTACAAGAGGGGCAAGTAACGTATTCATAGAACTAAAACACAAAGTTGCACAGACGCGGAGTCGTAGAGAATTATTGTGTTCTCCCTACGTCCTCGCGTCTTTGGGTTAAGTTTTCGCGTGGCTTTTGAAGCTAACCGGGGTTATAGGCTATACGTCACAACAAGGGCAAAGGAGTTCTTCCATGCAAGCAACCGCCACAAAATCACCCCCCACAAAAAAAGAACGCTGGGCCTGGTATTCCTACGATATTGGCAACTCAGCTTATGCAGCCGTAGTCATCCTGGCAATCTATGCCGCTTATTTCAAAGGCCATGTCGTTGGCGGCGCAGAAGGCTCGCGGTTGTGGGGCATCTCGGTGGGCATCGCCATGCTGGTTGTCGCCATCACCTCCCCGGTCTTGGGCGTGATTGCCGACTATGCTGCCAACAAAAAGCGTTTCTTGCTCTTCTATACCGGCGTGGCCGTTGTGGCAACGGCGTTGCTTTTCTTTGTTGAAAAGGGCGATATTTTTATCGGCATGCTCTTCTTTATCATCGCCGAGATCGGCTACCGCAGCGGACAGGTTTTTTATAACTCGCTCTTACCCGAAATTGCCGAGCAAGATGAAATGGGGCGCGTCTCGGGCTATGGCTGGGCCATTGGCCTGCTGGGGGGCATTGTCTGTCTATTCATTGTGCTGGCATTGGTGATGCTTAACGAAGGCACATTCATTGTGCGGCTCTCGTTGGTCATCACGGCGGTTTATTTTGCCATCTTTGCCGCCCCGTTGTTCCTATGGCTGCGTGAGCGTGCCGAGCCAAATCCGCTGCCCGCCGGAGAGAACGTATTCAGCGTCGCCTTCAAACGCCTGCGTCACACGGTCGGCACGGTGCGCGAGTACCGCGAGTTCATCAAGTACATTATCGCCTTTTTAATTTATAACGACGGCATTTTGATGACGCTTAACTTCGCCGCCATCTTTGGGGCGGTGATGTTTGGCCTCGACCAGCAGCAGATCATTATCTTCATGATCATTGTGCAGTTCACCAGCGTGATTGGTGCATTTGTCTCCGGCTGGCTGGCCGACCGCGTTAGCGGAAAAATGTCGTTAACGGTTTTCCTCGGGCTGATGATCGCCGGCGTGCTAGGACTGTTCATTAATGAAAGCATCACCGGCTTCTACATTATCGGCGGGATCGCCGGGTTGGCGCTTTCGGCGGTGCAGTCGGTCAGCCGGGCCATGGTGGGCATATTAGCTCCACCGGGGCGCAGCGCCGAATTCTACGGCTTCTTTGCCGTGGCCGGGCGCACATCCTCCTTCATTGGGCCAACCATCTACGGCATTGTCGCCGCCGAAGCCGCCTTATACTTTGAGAAGATGGGCGATCAGATTGCCTTTTTGTGGTTTCGCCATATCCCTGGGGGAGCGCCCTTTGCCGAGCAGCTTGGTCAGCGTGTGGCTATTCTGCCGGTGATTGTCTTCCTGCTCACTGGGATGATCTTACTCTTCTTTGTCAACGAGCAAAAGGCGCGCGAAACAGGTCGTTAACTCAAGTTGCTGCCTCATCTCTCGGCTGCGCCTCACAAAGATCACAAACCAAGCTGCCATCTGTCTGAGCGGAGTGCAGCGAAGTCGAAGACAGATGGCAGTTTAAAATATACCATTTAACAACCCCGATTCCTGATTCCCTAATTGCCGAAACACCGAATCGCCACTACAATACACCCATGCGCAAAACTCAACGTCGCCTTTTTGTGCTGGCAGCCCTGTTTATGGCGTTCTACGCCCTGGCATTGACTCTCTCTCCGGCAGCCCGCGCCCGCTCCTGGGATGCAGACTATCGTTTCGGGCATTGGCTCGGATACGCCGTCTGGCTGGTCGGCTTCGCCCTGGCCCTGCGCGGGGCATCCCGCTACCTACCCAACAGCGATCCCCTGTTGCTGCCCATCATTGCCCTATTGAGCGGATGGGGCCTGCTGACCATCTGGCGGTTGACTTCTACCTACGGTCTGCGTCAGACCATTTGGCTGGGGGTCGCCCTCGGCGCGCTCATTTTCGGCCTGCGCCTGCAAGCTCTGCTCGACACCCTACGGCGCTACAAATACATCTGGCTGACCAGTGGCCTGCTGCTCACCGCCCTGACTCTGATCTTCGGCACCAACCCCCTGGGTTACGGCCCGCGTTTGTGGCTGGGCTGCTGCGGCGTTTATCTGCAACCCTCAGAACCCCTTAAACTTTTGCTGATCGTCTATCTCGCCGCGTATCTGGCGGATCGTTGGCGCGTTGGCACGTTGGTACGTATTAACATTCAACCGGCCAACTCTCAAACCTTCAAACCTTTCAACGTGCTAACGCCAACGCTCATTATGACCGGCCTCGCGTTGCTCTTACTTTTGGTGCAACGCGACCTCGGCACGGCCTCGCTGTTCATCTTCATCTATTCGGTAATGATCTTCCTGGCCACCGGCTGGCGCTGGATTCCGGTCATCAGCGCCGTAGGGCTGAGTGTGGCGGGTGTGGCGGGTTACCTGCTCTTCGACGTGGTACGTCTGCGCGTGGATGCCTGGCTCAACCCCTGGCTAGACCCCAGCGGGCGCTCTTATCAGATCGTGCAATCGATCATGGCCATTGCCAATGGGGGCATCTTCGGGCGCGGCCCCGGCATGGGCAGTCCCGGCGTTGTTCCCATCGCACATTCCGACTTTGTCTTCGCCGCCATTGCCGAGGAGACCGGGCTGGTCGGCACATTGGGCTTGCTGGCGCTGCTTGCTCTGCTGGCGCTGCGCGGCTTGCGAATTTCCATCGCGGCATCAGACCCTTTTTGGCGCTACCTGGCTGCCGGGCTAACCGCCCACATGATTGCCCAGAGCATCCTGATTGTTGGTGGCAACCTGCGCCTGCTGCCCCTCACCGGCGTGACCCTGCCCTTCATGTCCTACGGAGGGTCGTCGCTGCTGACATCGTTTTTAGCCATACTCATCTTATTGCATATCAGCGGGAAAGCCGATGACCGACAACTGACGGCGGGCGCCCAACCTGCAACCGCCAACCTGCAACTTTCAATGCTGCTCATCGCTGCTCTCGCCGCGACCGCCCTCGTCAACGGTTGGTGGAGTTTCTACCGCGGCCCGGCTTTGCTCACGCGTACCGATAACCCCCGCCGCGCCATCGCCGACTTGAGTGTGCCGCGCGGCGCCCTGCTCGACCGGAACAACACTCCCCTGGTCGAAACCGATGGTCAGCCTGGGGCGTATACCCGCCTCACGCACACTCCCCAGCTCGGCCCCCTGCTGGGTTACAATCATCCCATCTATGGGCAGGCCGGTCTCGAAGCCACACTTGACCCCTATTTGCGCGGCCAACAGGGCAATGATCCCTTCACCGTGTGGTGGCATCACCTGCTCTATGGCACGCCGCCCCCCGGTCTCAATATCCGCCTGACTCTCGATCTCAGCCTGCAGAATGCTGCTGATGAACTGCTGGGTGAACAGGCTGGCACAATTATTGTACTTAATGCTCAAAACGGCGAAATTCTGGCGTTGGCTTCGCACCCGACCTATGACCCCAATCGGTTAGATGAAATTTGGGATACGCTGATCGAAGATGAACGCGCCCCGCTGCTCAATCGCGCCACCCAGGGGCGCTACTCGGCGCGCGGCCTGGGGGCGATTCTGTTTCCGGAGCGATTGCCTGCCTCCTGGCTGAACTTTGTGCCCCTGCGCCTGCCCGGTGATGATACTCCATTGAGCGAAGATTCCACCAGCCCAATCAGCATCGCCCTGCTGACCGCCGCCCTGAGCAACGACGGCTTGCAGCCCGTCCCCAAGATCGCCCAGGCCTATCAGCATCCGGAAGATGGCTGGGTTTTACTCCCCGCCCTGGGCGCGGCACACCAATACGCCACCCTGGCCGAGGCCAGTAACTTTGTCGAGATAGAAGCCCAATTCTGGCAGATTGCCTTTGTCCCGCAGGGCGAGAGCCTGACCTGGTACCTGGGGGGAACCCTGCCCGGTGCGGAAGGCAAATCGCTGGCAGTCGTTGTCGTGCTTGAAACCAAAGATCTCACGTTGGCCGAAGCCATCGGCACTGGGCTGCTCACCAAAGCGCTGACGCCCTAAACGCCTGGTGTGATTGCTTCGTCACTGCTACGCGGCTTCTCGCAATCCCCTCCGCTCGTGCAGGTGCAACGCACTGATTTGCTGTTTCTGTCGGTTTTCTCGTAACAACAGAAGTGCGTCGCACCTGCAATAATCTATCTAACCGAGTACTAGCTTCGCTCGCAAGCACACATCATTTATTTTGTGGGTATTAAAAATCCACGGGTATAATGGAAGTATCCACGCTGAAACCTGGGTAGTGCCATCTATCCATTTGCCTCTCTCAGGAGAGAATCCCATGAAAACGACCAACCTGCCTCGCACCAAGATGCCCACCACAATTCTGGTGGCGCTGTTGCTATTGTTCTCACTGGCCTGCGGATTGCCGGCGGCCATTCAGTCGGTTGTTCCCGGGGACACACCTATCCCCACGCCGACGATCACCCCCACGCCGCAGCCCCTGCCTCCGGCCCTGGTAGAGGTAGATCCACCTCCCGGCAGCCGTCTGGCGCTCGATCAGCCGCTGACCTTTTATTTCAATCAGGCCATTGTCGCTGATAGCGCTGAAGAGGCGATCCAGGTTCAATTTCTGACCAGCAACGACCAGGCTCTGACCCATTCGGTGGATTTCGAATGGCTGGATGAAACAACCCTGGTCGTCTCTCCGGGGATGGATTGGCTGCCCGACCTCGATTGGACGGTGGAAATTGCCGCTACTATCCAGGCAGCCAACGGCCTGAGCATGACGGAGGCGGTCAGCCTGCCCTATCAGACCGCCCCCTATTTGGAAGTCACCCAAAAATTGCCCGAACCGGCTGCATACGATGTCAATCCGGCTTCAGCCATCGTAGTGAGTTTTAATCAACCCGTTGTAGCCCTGGGCGCCGATCCGGCTGGCCTGCCGGATGCTTTGGAAATCGATCCGCTGGTGGATGGGCATGGTGAGTGGGTTAACACCAGCACCTATATCTTTTACCCTGATACGGCTCTGTTTGGCGGCGCTAGTTATACTGTCACGGTATCCAGCGATCTGGTCAGCACAATGGGCAGCCCAATTTTTGGGCAAGAGCGCTGGCATTTCATCACCGCCTCTCCGCGCCTGGTCTCGATGACGCCCGATGAGACCGGCGGCGATATTCCCCTGGATGCAGCCTTCACCCTGACCTTTAATCAACCCATGGACACCATCAGTGTGGAGGGGCACTTCACGTTGATGAGCGCGAATGGCGAGTTTGTGCCGGGGACGTTTGAGTGGCAGGAGGGCGACAGCGTTGCCATTTTCACGCCCAGCAGTTTATTAGCCCGCGATACAACCTACCGCGCCGAGATACCCTTTGGCGCGCAGGCGCGCGGCGGCACGCCTTTGGGCCAAACCTATACGTCGCAAGTACACACCGTGCCGGAACTCGCCATCCGCGCCAGCGACCCGGCGCAGGGCGGCGATACCACCATCTACGCCGGGGTGACGCTGTACTTCAGCGCTCCCTTGCTGGATGACGAGGATCTGCTGGACTATGTTTCCATCAGCCCCGAGGTCAGCAACCTGAGTTACTGGGTCGGCGGGGATAATGACGAGTTCAACCTGTACGGCGATTTTAAGCCGCTCACCGAGTATGTCTTCACCCTCCAGCCAGGGTTTAGCGACCCCTGGGGCGGGCAGCTCGCTTCCGAATATCAGCTCGAATTCAGCACCCGCGCCCTGAGCAGCGAATTGATCTTCACCCAGTATGCCACGTCGCTGTTCCTCACCCCGCAAGATACCCGCCTGGGCGTGCAGGCCACCAACATTGACAGCGTAGATCTTTCGCTAGGCAGCCTGCCCTATGCCGATTTCATCACTTTTTTGCAGGATGGTTCGTACGATTATTTCCAAGAATACCAGCCCGCCAACGCCCAAGTTTGGCGTCACACGCTCGACCTCCCCGGAGACCAGATGTATGCCGCCCAATTGCCCATTCAGCCGGACGGTACGGGCCTGGAACCGGGATTGTACTACCTGAGCCTGGACACAGCGGAAGTCAATTATCCGCCTGGCCCATTTGTGCTGGTATCGAGCAACACGCACCTGACCCTCAAGCTCAGCTCAACGTGGGCTTTTGTCTGGGCGCTTGATCTGCGCACCAATGCGCCGGTCAGCGGGGCAACAGTGGGCATTTACGACCGCAGCGGGGCGCTGCTGGTCAGCGGCCAGACCGATGCCGATGGCATTTTTCAATCGGCTATTCCGGCGCAAAAGAGCCTCTACTCTTCGTATTTCGCCATGATCGGCCAGCCCGGCGACCCCGATTTTGCCCTCAGTCTCTCGAACTGGAATATGGGCATCGAAGGCTACGATTTTGGTCTGAGTACCGATTATTCCAGCGCGCCCGAAGTGGACACCTACACCTACACCGACCGCCCCATCTACCGCCCCGGGCAGACGGTCTATTTCCGCGTGCTGGTGCATCAGGCCTACAACGGTCGTTACTCCCCGGCTTACCTTGAAAGCTTGCCGATCACCATGTACGACCATAACAACAATGCCATTCTCGAGAAAGACTACCCGGTTTCTTCCTTTGGCACGTTGCACGGCGAATACCCCCTTTCGGAGGATGCTCAGCCGGGAACCTATCAGATCAGCACCGGATACGGGTATCTCAGTTTCGATGTCGCCGAATACCGCAAGCCCGAAATCAATATGCAGGTCGGCATGTCCAACGAAGAAGACGATATGCTGGCCGACGCCGAACTCAACGCCCAGGTGGAAGCGCGCTATTTCTTCGACGCGCCCGCCGGCGACCTGCCTCTTAATTGGGAACTGTATAAACGCCGCGCCTACTTTTACCTGCCCGGCTACCGCGTTGGCCCCAGCAGCAATAGCTGGCTTTACCCCTCTTGGATGAGTTACGGGAGTTACTTTGGAGAGCATGTTGATTCGGGAGAGGGCCAAACCGACGCCGAGGGGAAGCTGGCCCTGGACTTTGAGATTCCGCCCGAAGAGTACATTCAGAACTACACCCTGGAAGCAACCATCACCGATGAGAGCGGCTATCCCATCAGCGCCCGGGCCGAGATCACCGTCCACCCGGCGGAATACTACATTGGCGTGCGCCCCGATACCTGGATGGGGCGCGCCGGAGAGGAGATCAACTTCGAGGCGCTGACCGTCGATTGGGAACAGCACCCCACCCCGGACCGAGAGCTGACCGCCATCTTCCAAAAAGTGACCTGGCTGCGAGAAGAGTCGAACCATCCTTACGGATTCCCCAGCTTCACGCCCCAGTACGAAGAAATTTCTAATGTCAATTTCCGCACCGGTTCCGATGGCGTGGCGCGTTTGGCTTTCATCCCGCCCGATTCGGGAACCTACCAGTTGGAAGTGAGCGGGGATGAGGGCGCGCTTACGCAGGTGCTCGTGTGGGTTGGCGGGCAGGGGCAGGCGGTGTGGCCGAATATGCCCAACCAGCGTTTGCAAATCACCGCCGACCGCGAAGACTACCTGCCCGGTGACACCGCCGAGATTTTCATCCCCAACCCCTTTGGCAGCGGCACGCAAGCCCTGGTGACCGTTGAGCGCAGTTTCGTTTCGCGCTACTACCGCCTCGACCTGGATGAAGCCGGGGTTACTGTATCGATTCCGCTTGGTGAGGAGGACGCCCCCAATGTCTTCGTCTCGGTATCGTTGATCGGAGAGAACGACTCCGGCTGGCTCGATTTCCGCCAGGGGTATGTTGACCTGCCGGTCTCACCGGCGGCCTTCGAACTCAATCTCGAAGTCCTTGCCATGCACGCCGGGGAAGTGGTCAGCTGCGAAGATTCGATGACCTGCCCGGCGCATCTCGAGCCGCGCCAGGAGGTGACCTTCGACCTGCGCGTCACCGATGCCGACGGGCAGCCGGTTGTGGGCGAGTTCTCGCTGGCCGTTGCCGATCTGGCCGCCCTGGCGCTGGCTGATCCCAACTCGCGCGAGATTTTTGACTTTTATTATCGCGAGCAACCGCTGGGCGTCAGCACCAGCATGGGGTTGACGCGGCATGTTCAGCGGCAGGTCTACTCCCCCGGCGGGATGGGCGGCGGAGGCGGCGGGGATTTCCTGCCCCCCTTCGTGCGCGAAGACTTTCCCGACACGGCCTATTGGAACGCCGAAATCGTCACCGACGCTAATGGACAGGCCCAGGCCACCTTTGCCCTGCCCGACAGCCTGACCACCTGGCATTTTGATGTGCGCGGCCTGACCCAAACCATGCTTGTGGGCCAGGCCGAAACCCACATTGTCACCAGCAAAGAGTTGCTGGTGCGCCCGGTGACGCCGCGCTTCGTGGTGGTTGACGACCATCTTCGCATTGCGGCAATTGTACACAACAACAGCGCCGTCGATTTACAGGTAGATATTGCCCTGCAAGCGGCGGGCTTCACGCTGGATGATCCCAACGGCAGCTTGCAGCAGGTGGCTATTCCGGCAGGCGGACACACCCAGGTAATGTGGTGGGGCACGGTCGAGGAGGTGGAGCAAGTCGCCATGATTTTCTCGGCCTCCGGACAGAACGATCAGGGGGACGTACTCTATGAGGATATTACCAAACCGGTTTGGGGTGATCTGCCGGTGGTGCGCTACAATGCCCCGCAGACTTTTGGCACGGCGGGCATCCTCGATGATGGCGGCCAACGCCTGGAATTGGTCAGCCTGCCGCGCGCCTACGACCCTGGCGCGGGAGGCTTGGAGATTGAATTATCTCCCTCGCTGGCCGCCGCCATGACCACCGGTTTAGAAGTACTCGAACATTACCCCTTCGAATGCACCGAGCAAACCGTCTCGCGCTTCTTGCCCAACCTGGAGGCGTACCGCGCCATTCAAAGCCTGGGGCTGGATGCGCCCGACTTACAAGCCCGCCTGGAACGCACCCTCGAAGACGGCCTGACGCGCCTGGTCAGCACCCAAAACTCCGATGGGGGCTGGGGCTGGTGGTCGGGGAATGAAAGCGACACCTACATGACCGCCTATGTGCTCTATGGTCTCAGCCGCGCCGAAGATGCCGGGGTCTTTGTCAAAGCATCGGTGATCGAAGAGGCTATGGGTTATCTCTCGGCGGCTACACCAGCGCTTGAAATGGTGACCGATGAGTGGCTGCTCGACCGCATGGCCTTCGTCTATTTTGCCCAGTCGCAAGCCCTCAAGCCACGCGGCGCGGTGGGTGGCATCGTCGGCAAGCCGATACTTGGAGGCGGCGCGTTGCTTTCTAATATTGAGCGTTTATATGAAGTACGCGACCAGCTCAGCCCCTGGGCGCAGGCGCTACTGGCATTAAGCCTCGAAACGCTGCGCCCCGGCGATGAGCGCATTGCCAATCTGATCTCCGATCTGGAATCCACCGCCATCCGCACGGCAACCGGAACCCATTGGGAAGGCCGCAGCTCGACCCGCAACATGGAAACGGCTGTCTTCAACAGCGCGGTAGTGATCTTCGCCCTGGCGCAAGAAGACCCGGCCTCGGCCACCCTGCCCGAAGCCGTGCGCTACCTGATGACTCACCGCGATGCGCGCGGCGCCTGGGCCTCGACTTACGAAACCGCCTGGACGCTGATGGCGCTAACCGAAGCCATGAAAGGCACCGGCGAGTTGGCCGGGGACTTCGGCTTTTCGGCAGAGATCAACGGCACGGTGCTGGCAGAAGGGCAGGCCGGGGGCGACGCCCGACTCAGCGCCGTCAACACATCCCAGGCTGTTGCCCATCTCTACCCCGACTACCCCAATGCTCTCACTATTCAGCGGGAAGATGGGCCGGGGCGGTTGTATTACACTGCCCACCTGAATGTACTCCGCCCGGTTGAGGCTGTTGAGCCGCTGGATGCCGGCATCAGCGTGGCACGAGCCTATACCGTGCTAGGCGACGAGCAGGCCGAATCCATCCTCAGCGCTGCAGCAGGCAACACCCTGGAAGTGCGCCTGACCCTTACGCTGGAAACCGAAATCTACTATCTGGCCGTCGAAGACTACATCCCCGCTGGAGCAGAGATCTATAACGCCAACCTGAAAACCAGCCAGCAAGGACTGCCCGACTACGCTATCGACGACCCCTTCGGCTCCGGGTGGGGCTGGTGGTATTTCAACAACCCCCAAATTTACGATGACCATATTGCCTGGGCAGTGAACTACCTGCCCGCTGGAACCTACGAACTAACTTACATCCTGGTACTCAACCAGCCGGGCGCCTACCGCGTCCTTCCGGCCCATGCCTGGCAGTTCTACTTCCCCGAAGTGCAGGGCACCAGCGCCGGGGCGATCTTCGAGATTTCTGAGTGAGGTTCTGCTTTTATGCAAGCGCTATTTTTCTCACCCCATGCCGATGAAGCCGCCGTATTAACCGTCTTGCTTCAGCAAGCCGGCTTCATGGTGCGCTCGATTCGCAATCTCGATCAGGCCATCGAAGCCTGGCCGAAACAGCCTGCTGACCTGATACTGATTGCCCTTCCCGATGAGCAATCCTCGGCGATCAAACATGTCAAACAGATGCGTGCCCACACCGCAGTACCCATCCTGGTCATTGTTGATAGGGTGTCCGATGATTTTCAGGTTGAGCTGATCGAAGCCGGTGCGGATTTAGTAACTCGAAAACCGTACAGTGTGCGTTTTCTACTGGCACAGATCCGGGCCATACTACGGCGCAGCGCAGGAATGCCTTTCTTCAGCCTGCCGACCCTCACACAAGCCGATTTAGTACTCAACCCGGCTGACCGCACTGTGCAAGTAGGGGATGGCGAACTTAAGCATTTGACGCAGTTGGAATTCCGCCTGCTCTATATGTTGATGACCCATGTCGGGCAGATCATCCCTACCAATATGATTGTCGAGCGGGTGTGGGGCTACAGCGGAGAAGGAAACCGCGAGTTGGTACGCGGACTGGTACAGCGCCTGCGCTCAAAGGTCGAACCCAACCCGCGCGCGCCGCGCTATATCCTCACCGAAGCCGGAATTGGCTATTACTTCAGCCGTTTTGATAGTTGACACTCTACAATAGCTAATGCGAGGAGATCGTTATGAAATCCAAACAACAGTTCTTACAATTCGGGATTATTTTCTTCTTGACCTCGCTTTTTACAGCCTGTAGATCTGAGACAGACCTTGTTGAACCCACCACTGCACTGCCTAATGCCGCCTACACCCAGGCTGCGGAAACGATCATCGCCCAACTGACAAAACCGAATGCCAGTACTGTCACATCAACCTCCGCCCCTGCCGAACTCACTCGCGCACCGACCGCTACGCTCCCTGCCCCCTCATCCACAGGAGACACGCTCACTCCCACAATTAGCCTCACCCCCTCGCAAACCTTCACGATCACGTTACCGCCCACCCCTACCCTGGTTCCCGGTGATCCGCGCGGCGAAATCGGCATCCCCGATTGGCAAGCCGATTTCACCGGCGAAACCGACTGGTATCTCTTCGATGAGCCGGTTGCCAGCATTCAAACCGAGGAGGGGATTTTAGTACTCACCGCCAAGAGTACCGACATCTTCGAGATCTGGAGCCTCTCCTGGCCGGATCTGACCAATTTCTATCTAGAATATGTTATCACCACCGGCGAAGCCTGCCTGGGCGCCGACCGCTACGGTATGGTTGTGCGCGCACCTGACCCTGACGCGGGCTACCTTTTTGGCATCAGCTGTGATGGCTCTTTTGGGCTGCGCTATTGGGATGGGGATGAGTTTACCGTTATCGAAGATTGGACTCAAAGTGAGCATATTCAGGTTGGCCCATACGTCACCAACCGGATCGGTTTTAGAGCCGAAGGAGAGCGCCTGGGGCTATATGTCAACGGTTACCTGGTACAAGAAACCAGCGATGCCCGGCGCGCCAATGGCAAATTTGGCGCTTTCATCAAAGCTATCAATACTCCCGGTTTTCAAATACGCATTTCGGAAGTTGTCTATTGGGAACTGCCATAGGGCCTCAGCAATTGATTGAATACAAAGGCGTGTCTGCAGATCTCGCTTGCGGAGCGTTAGTATTTGAAATATCATACGAAAACATCATTATTTGCACGGCTTTGCTACATTTTTCGTATTTCTTTGCGACGCCTGAATGCTAAACTTCTTCCAATGATATGCCTGAGATTATCTATTATGGCATGTGAAATGGAGTGAAGTATGGATATATTGGCTGAATGTCCTTCTTGCAGTGCTTCTGTAAAAATCACACCCGGTGTCAAGATGGGCGAGATCATCAAATGCGGGGTCTGCAAAACCGACCTGGAAATCATTTGGCTTGACCCGGTAGAATTAGATTTCGTCTACGATCCTGAAGATGTCGATTTCGATGACTCCGACGATGGAGACACCGACTACTACGACAGTGAAGAATACGATTACGAAAGCGACTACTAACTCTAACCATCAAACTAACAACTGAATACACAAGCCCCGAAGAGCCTGCCTTCTTTGGGGCTTTTTTGTGTTAATATTGGGCGTATGGCTGCAATTATTAACCTGCCTACCATATCTACCAATGAAGTCGTTCGCCCTACGCTTGTCCAGGTAGACTTACAACGCCTGACGGCGAATTACCGCGCCATTAGCGCTCATGTTGCCCCGGCGCAAGTGATGCCGATCCTCAAGGCTAATGCCTACGGACACGGGCTGGTGGAAGTAGCCCATCATATCGAGACATTGAAGGCACCCTATTTTGGCGTGGCCGTACTTGAAGAGGGCATTCTGCTGCGCGAACACGGCATTACTACACCAATCCTGGTGATGGGGGGGATTTTTGGCAATCAAGTACCCTATTTTTTGCACCACAATCTGACGATCACAGCATCTTCCATTGAAAAACTCTGGCATGTTAATGAAGTCGCTGAACAACTTGGCATGACCGCCAAAGTTCATCTTAAGATCGATACTGGCATGGAGCGCATCGGCGTACATTATTACAACGCTGAGGGTCTGCTTGAAGCCGCTTTGCACTGCAAACACATCGATGTCGAGGGCATCTTCACACACTTTGCTAACTCCGATGCCGTCGATCTGACTCATGCTCGCCTGCAAATCGAACGCTTTGAAGAAGTGCTGCATTTCTACGAGCAACGCAGCCTGGCGCCGCCGCGCCTGCGCCACATGGCAAATTCGGGCGGCATCCTGCAACTTCCTGAAGCACACTACGATATTGTCCGGCCTGGCCTGTTGCTGTACGGCGTTTACCCTGACCCAGCCACTAAACGTAGCATAGCGGTACGCCCGGTACTGAGTTGGAAATCACGGGTGGTCTATTTCAAGGTTATTCGGCCCGGCCACCCGGTGGGCTATGGCTCCACCTGGCAAACGGAGTCCCCTATCCGGGCGGTGACCGTCCCGGTGGGTTATGGCGATGGCTATTTTCGCGCCATGTCGCATAAGGCGCAGGTGCTCATTCGCGGGCAGCGCTACCCCGTCGTTGGGCGTATCTCTATGGATCAGATTGTTGTTAACATCGGCCAGGACAGCGCTTTCAATGACGACGAAGTACTGCTCATCGGGGAGATGGAGGGGGCAGCCATCGCTGCCGAAGACCTGGCCGAATGGGCCGGGACGATTCCCTATGAGATTCTCACCAATATTAACACGCGTGTCCCAAGGCTGTATGTAAATCGCGCAACGTGAAATATGCGAGAGTGGTTGGTTATATGGTGATACGGAATAGAATAAGCATGAGATGCTCAAGATGCGTAGATGCAATTCATCAAAATAAAGATGGTTGTACGAATGCAGTTACGTTAGTATCTCGCTTCGCTCTGCGCGCGA
Source organism: uncultured Anaerolineales bacterium (assembly GCA_964344175.1). GTDB lineage: Bacteria > Chloroflexota > Anaerolineae > Anaerolineales > UBA11858 > NIOZ-UU35. The sequence continues at coordinate 46,289 of CAYFMI010000002.1, read as the reverse complement.
TTACCTACAAATTTTTGCAAAACTAAGGTTGCTAGGGGCTCATCTCGCGCATGGCAAAGAGAATCACGCCAAAGCCAATCATCATGACAAATATGGCGAATCCAAACCATAAGAGCAGCGCGGCCCAAACTCGTTTCGTAATTTTCAAGGAAAAGTAACCGGCAACAAACCAGAATACCAGGCTGCCAAGCACATAGGAAATTTGATACTGAGATGAGGTGGGAGGGCGCAAGGCATAGTTCAGCAGCAAGCCTGGTGTGGAGAGCAGTGAAAGAATGGGGGCAATCTTTGGGGGGATCTCACCGGGTGAGCGCAATTCCAACGAAAGCCACATGCCCACTGCATAGATCGTAGCAGCGACAAGCCCGGCGATTAGATCGTGAAATTTGGAATATCGTGGAGAATATGAATCAGTTTCTTGCATGGATCACCTCATAAGGTGGGGACTTGCGCAAAACGCTGATTTCGTGATGTGGGTGTCTTTGTTACGACGTTGTCAGGCGGCCCTCAGCAACCCGCCAGATGGCGGCGCTTTGCGCAAAGTCGGGACTGAATAGATCGAGGTCGGTGGTGGTCAGCAGGGCTTGCTCGATTTTTGTCGTCTGCTGGAGAAGATCGGCGCGCCGTTGCGGGTCGAGTTCGGCCAGTACTTCATCGAGTAACAGCACCGGCCAATGCCCGGTTTTGGCCTGCATCCAAGAGATTTCGGCAATTTTTAATGCTAATAGCGTGGTGCGCACTTGCCCGCGCGAACCATAGATGCCCAAATCCATGCCGTTGGCAAGGAATTGGACATCATCGCGATGGGGGCCCAGCGTGGTCATCCCCCGCCCAATTTCTGTGCTGCGGGCGGCGATCAGGGCGTCCTGGTAAGCGCTTTGGATATCTTCTTTCGAGAAGCCGGAGCGATCGATCGATGTGCCCATAGGAAGGGCCATTTGATTGGTAGGGGGGATATAAGGATCAAAAGACGGGCGATAGATCAGGCGCAGGCGTTCTGTGCCGCGGGTGAGTTCATGATGAACCAATGCGGCCAAATCCTCAATTTCTTTGAGCGCGGCGATGCGCGCCTTGATAATATAGGCCCCTGATCTGACAATTTCTTCGTCCCAATAGTGTAGTTGATCGGGATCTCCACCGCGCTCTGCCAGTAGTTTGAGCAAGGCGTTGCGTTGAGAAAGCGCCTTTTCGTAAGCAGAAAGATTGGCCGTGTAATGGGGATTGGTTTGCGCCAGCGCCAGATTAAGGTAATGACGGCGTTCAGAGGGAGCACCGTCGATAGTGCTCATCATGCGCGGCAAGAAGAGTACGGCGTTGAAATGCCCGATGGCCTCACCGAGTTTTTGTTTTGTATTGTCGAGCAGTACTTCTCGGCGAAAGCGTGAGCCGTTGACGCCATTGGGCTCCTGAATGATGCGGACTTCTAGGCGGTGCGTGCGATCTCCCCGTACGTATTCGGCAATAATGCGTCCAACGGCGACATCTTGGCGCGCCGCAATAAAATTGATCAGTTCTCGCTGCTGACCAGCCTGGAAGGAGGTAAACGTAGAGAGATAATAGATTGCCTCCAGAATGCTGGTTTTTCCCTGGGCATTGTCGCCTACCAAGAGCATAACCCCGCGCGGCATCGCCATATCTAGGCGCGAGAAATTGCGAAAATTGGTCAGTGAAAGGTGGGTGAGATACATGGGGCGTTTGCCCGAAAAAGGGGCGCGGCCCCGCACCCCTTTTTCGGGATCGTGTTGTTAGTCGGCCATGCTGGTGGTTTCTAGGTCATCTTCGGCATCCCACACTCGCAGGGCATGGTCTGTGAAAAGCACGCCGTGGAGGTGGTCGATTTCGTGTTGGAAAATACGCGCCAGCCATCCCTCGGCATCTATTTTGAGGGGCGCGCCGGTGCGGTCGATCCCCTCTACGGTGACGGCATAGGGACGCAGCACCTCACCGACAATCCCAGGGATTGAAAGACAGCCCTCAATGCCGATATCGGTTTCTTTGGATGTTTTTGTGACCCTGGGGTTGATGATGGCGTAAAGCTGCGGAGGCGCAGCTTCATCGTTCTCGTCGCCGAATTCGGCGACGAAAAACTTCAGGGGCACGTTAACCTGCGGAGCGGCCAGCCCCACCCCGGGCGCTTGCCGCATTGTCTCCACCATGTCGTCAATCAAGGTCTGGAGTTCTTTATCCAATTGCGTTACCGACTGGGCTTTGCCTCGCAATACCGGGTGAGGCGCGTGTACGATTTTTCGAATTGCCATAGGGATTATTCTACTCGAAATTAATAAAAATCAGGAATGTGATCTGGAAGAGAGCCATCGCTGCCGGTTTCTTCGTGGTAGATTTCGAGCCAGGTTGCCATGCGATTGTGCTCATCTTTGCGGCGATTTTCTTCGAGTTGCGCCTGGAATGTCTCCATGCGTCTCGAAATATCCTGATGAACCAGAGCCGGGTTATGGACGCCGTCGAAAGAAAGGGTTTCGTCGCCTACATTGATGCGGACGTTGCCAACATTTACGATCAGCCCAATAGTGCTTGGGATTTCGTGCCCGACGCTTTGAATGCTGCGGATGGGTGCAGAGCGGAACGATTCGGCCCCGAGGGGGCTTTTTTCACGGTCGATGATGCGGTCTTTGGTTATGCGGTAAATGTCATTGCGCCAATCTTCGTATTGATATAGCCACCAAAAGAAGATGCTCAAAAACAACAGGGTGGCCGAAATACGGATGACCGCATTTCCCTGGATGATGTGCGGCAAAGTCAGCGGCGAGAGCAGAGTAATGAGCAGCAATAATGACGATGGCAGCCAGGCTTTCCCGAGGAAGATGAGCCAGTGTTTGCGATAGGTGATGGTGTTGTTGTCATCGACCAGGCGGGTTTTAAAAAGCGAAAAACGCACCGGGCGCTTGGTCTCGGCGGAGGGAATATCCTCAGGAATTTCGGATTGGATGTGTTCTGTTGGGTAGCCTAGACGTCCTCGGATTGTCTGCCGAATGGCGGCGAGTTCTTCTTTGCGTTTGATCGCAGCGACCTTCCGTAAAAAGCCATTAATCATGCTCTTCATACGCTCGGGATAGTAAACATCTGTGAGCATCATCTGGCTATTGAAAGTTTTGATGATGAGATCGCCAACGTGGATCATGCGCGCCACCACGCTGGATGTTTGGATATCCAGCGATTGGATGGTGCGCAAAGGGATCTCCTGACGGCTGGCAGAACGCAGCAAAATGCGTTCGCGCCAAACCACGCGGGCATTGGTGATGAAAAAGTAGTCGTTGCGCCAATCTAGAAATGACCAAATGCCAATGACAAAGCCAATGAGGGTTACAAATCCGCATAAGCCGAGAGCGATGAAGGTGATGGTTCTTTCTGGAGACAGCAGGGTATTAGCCCCCAAAACAAGTGTCAGCACGAAGAAGACAACCAGCGCAGTGATCAGAATTTCGCCAATCATGCGGATGGGGTGCCGCCGGGCAATCAGGCTGATGGTTTCGCCCTCGCCAAGCCAGGATAAATTCAGGCGGCGAACGGCGTCGTGTGTTTTGCTGAATGCCAGTAAATAAGGATCAATTTGGGGGAAAGAGTCCCGCAGCCATTGGAAATCTGCTGTATCGAGATAGAAAAGGTGGCTGTCTCGGTGGGCGCCAACCGTAGCCAAACGCGGCCGTTTTTTATAGAGTGCATCGGTGCCGAATGAGTCGCCCTTGCTGAGAACTGTCAGGGTCGTTTCAGAACCTCCATCTACATCGCGGGCGACATACACTTCTCCTCGGTTGAGAATATACATGCGGTCTGCAAGATCTTCTTGTTGAAAGATAACCTCCCCGGCGGGAAAGTGCTCTGTTTTCAGCCGTTCGGCTACGCTAGCTAATTCTTCATCTTCCAACTCGTTGAAGATGAGCACACGTTTTAATAACGCAACTCGATTTTCAATTTCTGGCAACATAATCCCATTTTAGCACAGCATATATCGTAAGGCTTCGTGAATCGCGGCGGTAATTTTTTCGAGTTCTCAATGAGCCTGAATATTGGCGAAATCAGTGATAGAATCAGGCTCGTTTCCGTTCGTATAAACTTAAAGGAGCAAGACTCATGCCCATTCATTTTGGAACCGACGGGTGGCGGGCCGTTATTTCGGATACCTTTACTTTTCATAATTTGCGGCTGGTGACTCAGGCCATTGCCGATGCCATCAATTCGGGCGATTGGCAAACGGTAACGTCATCGGGACGCAGTGTGGACCCGCGTAAGGTTGTCGTGGGGTTCGATACTCGCTTTCTCTCGGACCGGTACGCCGCCGATGTGGCGCGCGTTTTAGCCGCTAACGGCTATACGGTATTCCTCTCGCAATCCGATGCCCCAACGCCAGCCATCTCGTATGCTGTGCGTCATTTAGGGGCCATAGCAGGAGCAGTGATTACCGCTTCGCACAATGCGCCGCGCTATAACGGTATCAAGCTGAAAGCCGCCTATGGAGGATCAGCGCTGCCGGAGCAGGCGCGGCGGGTAGAAGTCTATCTCAACGATAATGAGGAACGCGGCCGCGGCCCGAATATGATGGATTGGGATCAGGCGCGGCGAGTGGGCTTGATCGAGCGCTTTAACCCGATTCCTGCCTATTACGATCATCTCCGCACGTTGATCGATTTCGATAAGATCGCCGAGCGCCCTCCACGCGTGGCCGTCGATTCGATGCACGGTTCGGGGCGCGAAGTCATCAAGGGGATTCTCAAAGGAACCGGCTGCGAAGTGTATGAAATTCGCGGCGAAATGAATCCCGGTTTTGGCGGGACACACCCGGAGCCAATTGGCCGCAATCTGGGGGCTTTGGCGGGCGCGATCAGCAATGGGCTGGGCGATTTAGGTCTGGCTACCGATGGTGACGCCGACCGGATTGGCGCCATGGATGGGCGCAGCAACTTTGTTGATCCGCATAAAATTATGGCGTTGGCAATGCGCTACTTGGTGGAGGCGCGCGGTTGGCGTGGCCCGGTGGTGCGTACGGTCTCGACCACGCGCATGATCGACCGCCTGGCCGAACGTTACGACCTCCCCGTTTACGAGACCCCGGTTGGCTTCAATCATATTGCCGATTATATGCTCAAAGAAGATGTGTTGATTGGCGGGGAAGAATCGGGTGGGATTTCGTTCCGCGGCAATATCCCCGAAGGGGATGGCACCCTCATGGGGCTGCTGCTGGTCGAAATGGTGGCTGCCCTGGGGACGCCGTTGCACGAACTGGTGGATGATCTGTTAAAAGAATTTGGCCCGGCATTTTATGAACGGAGAGATTTGCGCCTCAACCGCCCGGTTGCCAAAGAAAAGATGACCTTGCACTTGATGAATGAAGCGCCCGATGCGATTGGCGGTGAAGATGTCGGCGAAGTGCTGACGATTGATGGCGTAAAGTATATAATGAGTGATGATTCCTGGCTGCTGATTCGTCCGTCGGGGACAGAACCGGTGCTACGGGTATATGCTGAAGGGCGCAGTGAAGCAATGGTAGCGGCCTTGCTGCAATATGGTGAAGAAGTCGCTGCCAGCGTGACCTAAAAACAAAAAGGTCTGAGTGTCACTCAGACCTTTTTTCTTGGTGTGTGGGGGAATTACCTAGCGCGCCGTTCGCAAGCGCCTGGCAAAGAAAATAATGAGTATTAACGCACCAGCCAATGAGAGCATGCCCGGTAACCCGATATCATCGGCGAAGCCCGTGCTGGGTAACTCGGTGGCCAGCGGGGTTACGGTGAGCAGGTTAGCCGCCTGCTGGGTGAACAAGGCTGCCATTGTAGCCGTAAGCTGATCGTTGCGGTCTTGCGCCAGACCCGCGGCAGGCGTGTCGGTAGGGGCGAGAACCAGTGTGGGGCTGGGCGTGGCCGTCATTGGCAAGGGAGTGCGGGTGATGGTCGGGGTAGCTGTCCACGACTGGGCTTCGGCTGTCAGGCCGCTGGCTAAGGCTACCTGCGTGTTTTGCGCGGCACGCCGTTGGGGAACGACAACCATAGCATAGACCGCCATGAGGATCAATGACAAGATTAGAATCGCTCCGAGAATACCGGCCACCAACAAAAAAGTGCGATTGCTAGCTTCCTCGGGGGGAGGGCCTTCTTCCATTTCGATATCATCAAAATCAAAATCATCCATCATTGTCATGTTGCTATCTCCTCATACAATATCCGCATAAATAGCAGAACTACAATTGCCTAGACTACTCGCTCCAGGTTGACCAGGGGGATAGGTATTTGCTGGTCCTCGGCCATTTCAATCTCTGCGCCACGTGCCCGGATGCCATTTGGAAAGCGCATGGGTCCTTGCGATAGGGCTACAATTGTGCCCGTCGCGCCAGCGTGCGGGTTGCGTACAATGCGGACTTTTTGGCCGGGTGCGAAGTCTTCTACCGAGAGGCTAATGTCCTCTGGCTCTCGGGCTACATCTAGCGGGATGACGACCTCGGGGCGAATCCCCTTGTAATGGTCGAACGGTTCCGCATTGAGCGAAATTTCCCTGCCGTTGTTGGTTGTGAGTACATTATAGCCTATTGCGTTCAAAGGGTGGTAGCCAAATCCCTCTAAAACAAGTACAGGGAAGTGAGCCTTAAGCGCTCTGGGAATGAGCGCGGAAGACATACTAGCCAGAATCAGGCCCCGCAAGGGAATCTCGGCAGCTTTCTGGAAAACATGCGCATCAGCGCAGTGCCCGCCCAGGATGATTGCGCCGCGCAGGCTGACATCCAGATCTTCACTGACGAGTTGATCGTCGGGGGATTTGATTTTCGATTGCATCACGCCAAATTCGGTGAGGCCGTTTCCCCAGACGCCCTGCACCAGCGCGCCGGTGCATTGAATGACTGCGCCGCGATCGGGGATCAAATCGGTGATCGTTCCCGGCATTCCGGCGCGGATTTCATGGGGTGTACTGCTGACTTCCATGAGTACCAGGCCGTCGCCGGCGACGACAATTTTCCCGGGGCGCGGCGCCCGTACTACTCGTTGGGTGAGGCCCACCGGCCCGGCGATGAGGTCGTCTTGGTTGACAGCTTCGCCAGCGGTGTGTTGGATGAGATCATCGGCCCGTTCGGTCGAAACATTCAGGCTGCGAGCGATATTGAGCAAGATGTGTTCAGGGGCTAAGATGGTCTCAGCGATAATGTCGCGCGCTTCAACTTTCTGCCCTTGCCGGACGATAACGTTTCCGGGGATGGGAAGTTCGCGGTGGCGGCGAATCTTGGTGATCGAGTTGATTTGGATGACAGGCGCTAACATGGTTATCTTCTTCTTAGATGCAAGTTCAATGCCAGTTAATTGCCCAGTGCCCAAAGCCAGCGTTTGATGATTTCGCGGCGTCGGCCGGGGTCCTGAGGCAAGTTAAGGGGGCGGCCGCGCGCATCGATGATGATGCCCAACGCGCCGCCTACCACGCGCACGCGCCCACTGCGGCCAGGGGCGCCCATGCCGATATCGAAGCGGTGCAACGGCTGCAAATGTAATTGTGCAGACTGCCCCGCCGGGAGCGGTATGATCTCGATGGAACCGTACTTCACATCGAACTTCGTATCGCTACCATCTTCAAAGGTCGCCCGTACGCGTAAAACAGTCGATCCCTGCCGCGATCTGCCTACCGGAGCAATGATTGTTCCTAGATTGAGAAAGGCGTGTGATTCGAGCGTTTGCACGACCATTAACGGGTTGATTTCCGCTGCAGCGCCCAGCGGAGCCAGGAGGTTATTTTGGTCTAAGACAATGGTTGTAACACCGACCGGCTGCAACCCGTCCAGCAGCATCAACAGGCTTTGCCCAGGGGTGGGAGCCAGGCTAAGCGCCCCGCCCGATGCCAGGATCGGCTCCAGCCAGGGCAGGAACGCATCCCCGGCGCTTCTCAGTTCGAAGGGCAGCGCCGAGATAGTACTGTGTACGGCCGTGCGCAAAATTTGGCGGGTGATGGCTTGCTCGATGTCCAGTTCTTCGGGCGTGATCGGTAAGCTTGCCGGATAGACCGCTTTGTTTTGCAAATAGTCTCGAACCGTTGCGTCAGGAATTTCTTCGGAGAGCCAGCGGGTGATCAATTCCAGGGGGATATAGTGAGTGAGATTGTTGAGTTTTGTTCCCAGGCCGAGTTGCGGAAAAACGCGTAAAGCCAATTGTCCTTGCAGCGCGCAAGCAATCGTTGTGGATGATGCACCCACATCGACGCCCAATACGCCTTTGGATGGATCGTAAATCTGGCTGAGGAAACGTGTTATACGCCCAAACCCTGTCGATGAGGGCATGAGGCGGCCTTCGCTCCATTGGTCGAGGTCGGAGACCCCAAACATTTGTTGGGCGCGAATATTTTTAAAGATCTTGGCGAGTTGAACCTGAGCCGGGGCCAGTTCTTCGCTGTGGATAACGGGACGCACATTGGGCGCGATGTGCACATCGGTGATCGGAGCGATAGTCTCTTTAATCGTTTCGCGAATCTGGCTGTTTCCGGCGAAGAGGATCTGTGGCCGCTGGGAGCGCGGCATCAAAAAGCAAGCCAGCCCTACTGCTTCAAGCAGGTTGAAAACAGATTGGGTTGCCCCGTTATCGATGCCACCGGCAATGATGATGAGGTCGGGGCGGGCGCGCAAAATGGTGTCGATGCGGGCATCTTGTTTGTGGCGATCATTGATGCTGAGTGTCTCGGTGACGGCTGCATAGGTGGTAGTGGCTAAATTGCGGGCGCTTTCTAGCGAGATATCTTCAAGCAGCCCAACCGCAACAACTCTGATGTCTGGCCCGGCTGAAAGCGTCGCGGCAACAGCGTCTACCCCAGAGCCATCGGGATGGCTGGGGATGAGCAAGGTGCCATCGGTGCCCACAAGCACTCGCCCGGTGAGGGTCTGCAACTCACTGACGGCGCGCACCACACCTTCGCGGACATCATTAAAGGGCGGGGCGATGGTCGTGGGCGCAGTGCTGGAAGCAATGAAGCGATACTGCGCGCCAACCACATCGAACAAAGCGGCGCGGGTGTTGATGGTGCCCACATCGATCGTGAGAATTGTATCGGTGACAACGATAGAAGACATCATAGAGTTATTACATCAGGGCCGGAAGAACCAGCTCTTTGAAGATATTCCACAGGTAGGTGAAGCGCTCGATCAACGCTGTCAGCGCGGCAATGTACACGCCGGTAAATAGCGCCCCAAAAGTAATCGCAACAAAAACTTTGCCCACCCAGCGCAAGACGCGCATCACTTGCGGCATCAGCCTGGCGCGTTGGGTGTCTTTGGGGGTTGAAAATTGGAAAAATAGTAGTGTACTCAGTGTGCCGATGACTATCACGACACCATCTACAAAATTGTTGGTTTCGAATATGCCAATCGCGGCGGATGTTTGCGGGAACAATGTTCCGGTTACCGCACCGCCGATGGCTGCCGCTGCGCCAATGCCTACCAAGATCGCCACGGCAGGGTTGCCCAGCTTGCTCAAGCGGGGCGATAACTTGGCTAAAATTAACAGACTGGGAATAAGGAAACTAACCGCCAGGAACGTGTCGCTTTTTCCGCCGTCTAAAATAGGGAAAACCATATGCGGCAAAATGACATTGTACAGGGTGACGATGGTTGCATAACCAGCCGCCACCCCGACGAATATGTGCGTCGCCAGCCGGAAGAGGGCATTATCGCCCATCACATAACTGAGAATAAACAAAGTTAACACAAATCCCAGCAGAGTTCCGCTCAGGTCGGCCAGAGTCAACGCGTCGATATTCATGAGGCCTCCCCTTTGCCTGATTTTGTAAGGAAAATAGAAACCAGGTTAACCAATCCGCCGATCAGGATTGCGGCTGCGGCGGTCAGCAGCCCATAGTTGAGAGCGTCCCAATATTGACGGGCTAAATGTGTTTTGCCGGTCACTTGTTCATAGGCTGCACCGCCGGTAATCCCCCCCACCAGGCCATCCAGTTGCGGATCTTGGCCGCCGCTATAAGGGCGCAGGATAGGCTCGGCTTGGGCGCTGGCAACGGCGATCATTGGGGTGCTGGGCAAGGCGGGCTGCACTTGCTCGATCCAGGTGCGGGCAATATCTGGGTTATCGGTGATGATAACAACCATCTCGAAGTCAGAGAGCGTGGATATGCGGCTGAGGGGCATCGTTTTCCAGGCTTCCAGGCCGTCGAAAGCCAGGGGCGTAATGCGCTGTGGAATCTGCGCGAAACCCAATAGCCCCGATGCGCCGCCGGGGATATAGCCTAAATTAATATATTGGATTCCGCTGGTGTAGTTATGCGCCCATTGGGTTGTGCGGAAGAAATTCTCGGCCAACGCTGGACCGGTAGGGGAGGTGGATACCAGCGTAAGATAAGCACCCTTGAGCATGATATGATCGACAACCGCAGCCGCAGCGGCGCTCATCTCGCCTGCGGTTCCGGGTTCATAGTCGAAAGCTAATAAGACGGGATCTTGCGGGGCCAAAGTTTCGATTAATTGACTGGCCCCCATCACCTGCGGAGGAACCGATTCTAACGCAGGCAAGGGGACAAACTGCCCTTCTGTAATAACGGCTAATCCCACTGCCAAGATCAATAAGAAGGCAATAATCCACCTTAACAATCCTTGTGAAGACACGAGAATTGGCTCTGTTCTTTGAAGGGGCACGCCTTCCGACGCGATCAAATCGCGCAATAGTTTGACATGCTGCTGCTGGGTGGCTGAGACATTGAGTTTTGATGAGAAGGTGGGCGCTTTTTTCAGGCGGGCGATTTCTGGCTCGGCCATGAGTACGCCGCTTAACCCTGCCAGAGGCCCAGTTTGGATGGTTGGCCCTTGATCTGCCGGGCTGGTTTGATCTTCGGATGTGCTTTCGACCGGGCGCATGGCCTCCAACCAGCCGGGCAGTTCCGCAGGAGCCAGGCTGTCGTCGATTTCTCCAGGTTCGGGCGGGGCATCCTCGGTATCGCGGGCGAAAAGGTCGGTTAATTCGTCAAGCTTAAACGCATCGTCATCCAGTAAGGCCGCTGGGAGTTCCTCGCCCTGGGGGGTGAAATCACCGGGTTCTCCGGCCCCCAGTTTTTCTAGCCAATCGGGTTCTTCGTCTGAAGGGCTGCTTGCTGGGGCGTCGTCTTCCAGGTTGGCGCTCCAGTCGGGGATCTCTGGCTGAGGATCCGGCAAGATGATGGGGATTTCAACATCATCATCCTCGACGCCGGATATCCAATCGGGGATGCCGTCATCTTCGGCGTCAGGAGTTTCAGACATCCAGGCAGGCAGTTCGCTATCGCCCTCGGGGCTGAGAGCCGGAGCCTCGGGGGAGGGGGCAGCCTCCGAGGGGGCCGCATCGGCGGTGTCAAGGAACCAGTCAGGTAAACCTTCTTCCGCCGGGGGGGGCGATTCTTCCGGCGAGGCAGCGGGTTCGGCAAGCCAGTCGGGCAGAGCATCTTCTGCGGTTGCAGCGGGTTCCTCGCTAAAGGGTTCGTCCTGCTCTTCAAGTTTCATCCACTCTGGGATTTCGCCATCCAGCCAGGTATCTTCGGGCGCATCACCCTCCTCATCGGGCGCGCTAACCTCACTGCTAAGGGCGCTGAGTCGCCCCAGCCAATCGTCCTCGGGTTCGGGGCCAGGGGCTGGCTCATCCTCGGGGGGAATGGCCTCAAAGGGGTCAGCAGCCTCCTCCCCTCTGAGTTGGTTCAGCCAATCTGCGGGATCTGATTCTTCAGGAGATGTCTGGGGTTCTTGATGCGCAGCCTCATCGCCGGTATCCTGCATCCAGTCGGGCAGACCGTTATCATCCTCCGGCGACATAATCAACGGAGTCAGACGAGCCTGACAGTGTTGGCAGTGGTCTAAAGTTTTGGGATTATCTTTCCCGCACATGGGGCAACGGATTTCGCTCATTGGCTAACCCCCATACGGCCGGTCGCTGCCGGTCAGAATACGAATGCCGGTGGCGATAGTCCCCAGCGCAACGCCCAGCAAAATGCCGCGTGCCCCGGCCAGGGTGGGAACTTGCAAGATCCAATTGCGGATGTCGGCCAGCAGGGGAGCCTGGGCGGCAATTTGTGGAGCTGCGCCAACCAACAATAACAGCACTACGCCCACAAAGACCACCGAGAGCAAATTAAGCCTGCGGGCCAGCAGGCGGGCGGCGGCATAGGTCAGGCTGATGGCCAGGACGGCCATCAGGCTGGTTTCGATGGGCAGTTGGATGTAGTCGAAAACCCAGCGCATACGCTGGAAGTTAAGTTCCTGATTGAAATGCGTTTGCAAGATGTCGTAAAGGCCCACACCGATGGTGACAATGAGAGCGAGCAGTAGAATGAAGCTATACCCCCCGCCTGTGTTTTGGCGAATGTAGTTTAAGTGAACCGATGCCAGATTAGCAATGCCAACGATCAATGCCACCGCGGCCCAGATGATGGCCCCTTGTAAGAAATAGTTGCGCAGTATGCCCAACGGAGTTAGGCTGCCGGCGGCATCGCTGCCGAAGAAATAGCCCAGCAGAACGACCAACCCAACGCCGATAGCCATGGCCGTGGAGACAGGCGATTTCAACTTGAGATTCACAGCAGCCCCTCCAACAGGCTATTGAAGAGGTTATCTAATCCGGCGAATTTTAGCGCAATTCCTCCGAGAATAATGGCTGCCAACAGCCAACGGATGACATCTTGAGCGCGTAGGCTGGCAATGTGCATGGCGTTTTCCTGAATATAGGCCCCGCTGGCGTAAACTTCTTCGCCAATCAGCGGCTCTTGAGCGGTGGCATACAGGATGGCTTGGGCGGGCAGGTTGTCGGTTCCCGCCAGGGTAAGGTCGCCGCTGCGCTGACCGGCATCGCTTATTAGCGCGACTTCGTTGCCAAAATGCCCCAATAAAATATGTGTCGTTGTTTTGGGATCTTCAACGAGCGGCAATGTCCCCGCAGCATATGAGAAGGGCGTCATGCCGGTTAGCTGACCGCTATTGGGGTGATACTGTTCGCTAATGCCAATTTCGCGGTAAGTGCCGCTGATGGTGTCGCGGGTAAGGATAGAGAGGGACGCGTCGCCGGTGGTGGCGACGGGGGGATTGTCGCCCGAGGAGGCCGAGTGGATCATGCCTTTCAGGGCGCTTAAACCGGCAAATGCAGCCGCGCTTTCGGTCCCCGTAAGGTTGCCGCGCCCAATGCTGATGTGCAGCCGCGACCCTGCTTCAACAGCCAGGCCAATGGCGCGCCGTAATTTTATGAACGCTGCGATGGGGCGCAGCTTTGCACCTGCCCCGTCACGGCGGGCAACGCTGAAGAGGATGATTAGTCCAAAAAAAGCCAGAATGAAAACCAGGCCGATGAGACCAGCAAAGGTCACTGTAAGCTACCTCCGGTAATTGCAGAATCTAGGAGTTACGCGTTTTGCCGTAGAAAGGCCATAAATGCCTGAGATTTGTCAGGATTTTCGAGAATTTTTGTTAATGCAAGAACGTGATTTTCCGGCGCAACCTGACTGAACAACGGCTGCCCAACATGAATGACCTGCGCACCCAGCCAGTGGAGTGGCGCGGTTGCTTCTAGAATGGTTACGACCACATGGTCTAACCCCCAGCGGTGGAGGCTATTTGCCCACGTTTTCCAGATGTGCTGGTCATTATTCACACGATAAGTATAGCATAAATCCAAAAAGGGATGCAGGTGCGGCGCGCCGCACCTGCATCCCTTTTTGGATGATTGGAGTTGGAATTCAATTACTCGCGAAACGGGTCGTAGGTTGGGTTTGTTCCGGCCCACATACAGCTTGCGCGCCCATCCAAATTGCACGAAACGCCCTCACTGCAACGGTGGCCGATGATGCGCGGCGGTTGATCGGGCAACCACTCAGCTGGGTAGACGACCTCAGCTTCTAAACCGACTTCTTTGCCAACATGGTGGCAATGATGAACTTTCTCGACTTCCCAGGTTTTTACCGCCATTTCTCTGCCTCCAATAATTTGCTCTCGTATCTCGCTGGTTTTTCCTTGACAAGGTCGCAGCGTATAAAAAGTATGCCAGTACTTCATCCAGTAGTCCAGTGTCAGGCATCATTGAAGCGATATGACAATATTCTGGATGAAATTTATCCGAATCGCGAAAGCGGATCTTGAATCAATTTGCGCGCAAGGTGATTTCCCCGACGGTGGTAAAATCCACCCCATGAAACGGTGGCAATTCTGGTTGGGCGTGTTTATCAGCGCTCTATTCTTGTACCTGGCGTTACGCGGATTACATTTCGCTGATATGTGGCAAATTCTGATCGGAGCGCGCTATTTCTGGCTGCTCCCTGGGGTGGCGGTGTATTTTGTTGGCGTATGGGCGCGGGCCTGGCGTTGGCATTATTTACTGCGCCCGGTTAAGGCCGTGTCCACGCGCACCATGTTCCCAATTGTGGCAATTGGCTATATGGGCAACAACATTTACCCGGCCCGCGCCGGAGAAATTTTGCGAGCGGTGGTACTCAAACGGCGCGCCGGAGTGCCGGTTTCGGCTTCGCTGGCGACCATTATTGTCGAGCGCGTCTTCGATGGCGTGGTCATGCTGTCGTTTGTCTTTTTGAATTTGCCGGAGTTAGCCCGTCTGACATTTGATTCTGGGTTTGTGGGGGACATTCAGAGTCTAGCCTTGTGGGGGGCAGCCGCTTTTTTGGGCGTGTTGCTGCTCTTTTTGTTGGCGGCTATGTTCCCAACACCCACCGAAAAGCTGACGCGTATATTGATTCAACGTCTCGTCCCGGAGCGCTGGCGAGCGAAAGCTCTCTCGGTGTCGGTGCGTTTCTTGGGCGGCCTGGAGTCTTTGCGCTCTCCCCGTGAAGCCTTGATGGTATTTGTCACTTCGCTGGTGATCTGGCTCTTAGAGACCGGCAAATACTGGTTTGTCATGCACGCTTTCGATTTTCAAGTCAGTTTCTTTGCCCTGATGCTGATGAACGGCATTGTCAATCTGGCGACGACCATCCCATCTGCGCCGGGTTATGTGGGGACATTTGACGCCCCCGGCATCGCCGTGCTCAAAGCCTACGGCGTAGATGGCGCCATCGCCGCAGGGTATACCCTGGTGTTGCATATTGCCCTATGGCTGCCGATTACGCTATTGGGCGGCTATTACATGGCGCGCGAAGGGATCAAATGGGGCGATGAGTTCAACCTGGAGGAGTAAATTCGATGCGAAAACTAACTGTTATCGGAATCCTTTTTGTCGTATTGCTGTTAACCGCCTGCAATTCGGGCGAGGTCGCACCTGCTGTAACATCAACAGAAAGTAACATTGCCCTCACCTCACCGGTGTTGATCGGCGAGGTCTTGGCCGGAATGCCAGGAGACAATAATTACGAATTTATCGAGTTGACCAACCCTTCTTTGGAAGCGCCATTCGATCTTAAGGGAGCGGCGTTGTGGTATCAACTTTCCGATGACGCCGACGAAGAATTAGCCTATCGCTGGGCGGACCATGCCTTAATAGCTCCAGGAGGCACCTATTTATTGGGGCGTGCCGATAAAGAGTATAGCGTTCCCGTAGATGCCCTGATCGAGCTGCCCTTTGTGCCGCAGCGCGGCGGCTTGCAGCTGCGTGCCGCCGATGGCACTGTGCTGGATTCGCTGGCCTGGGGCAATGGCCCAGAAGCCTACCGCCTCACCGAGGCCGCGCCGGCAATGGAAAATGGCCTTGCTCTGCTGCGCACCGGTGGAACCTTTACCCTCAGTGATGCGCCTGGGCCTCAGAACGCCGCCTGGTCGGGTGATCTCACCCTCCGTCTCGATTTTCCCGAAACCGTCAACCCCGGCGAGACGTTTAGCTACACCCTGACCGTCAGCAACGAAGGCGCTCTTGCCGCAGAAGGCCTGGTGGTGCAGGTGCCGGTTCCCAGCGAATTTGAGATCCTCACGCTACCTGCCGATGTTGAGCTTGCCGAACAAGCGTCCTACTTCGATATGAGTACCCTCGCCGCGAGCCATCAGGTCGTTTTATGGAGGGTCAACACGCTCGATGCAGGCGCATCCGCCAGCGTCGAAATTGCGCTCAAAGCGCCCTGGACGTATCTTACGGTTACGACGGCCAATTATGCGGTCGCTGCGCAAGACGGCGCTTTGCTGGCGATGGGCGGCGCAGCGCGCACGGCTGTGGCCGGTGGGACGATCCCGATTGGTACGGCACGTTCGCTGGCGAATGAAGAGATCATCGTCGAAGGGATTGTCACCATGCAAACCGGCGGCCTCTATGCGGGCAGCGGTAATACAAAGTTCTACATGGAAGATGAAACCGGCGGTTTACAGGTATGGATTGATGATGGTGAAGGTGACGTCAACGTGCAGTTGGGCGACCGCGTGCGCGTGCGCGGCCTGTTGCTGGTTTATCGCGGGGCAATGGAGCTGGCCCCTGCCCCCGAAGGCGTAGAAGTTGTGGGGCGCGGCTCCGAGTTGACAGCGTGGCCTCCTTTGCAGGTCAGCGTTGAAGATGCGGCCACCGATTTGCAGAATCTCCCCGGAAGGCTGATCCGGGCTGAGGGAACAGTAGCCCGCGTGGAGGAGTTTACGTACAGCTACGAAATCGATCTGGTAGACGAATACGGCTATCTGGCAAGTGTCTATGTTGATAAGCTCACCGAGATCAGCGTCGAAGCCATCGAGAGCGGCGAGACGTACCAGATCACCGGGATTGTTGAGGTCACCGATCAGACCCAGCGCGTTTACCCGCGCCTGCAGGCCGACCTGGCAAAAGTTTACCCGCCTGTGCTGCAAATTGACGTAGATGCACCCAACACAATTGAGGCGGGTGCAACCTTCGATGTGCAGTTGACGGTCACCAACTACACCCCGGCTGCCGTTCACGATGTGCAAATTACCGCGCCCTTACCGCGTTTCGATTTTTCGCTGGAGAGTATCTCCGACGAGGGCATCCGTCAGGATGACGCAGTTGTGTGGATGATCCCAGCGTTAGAGGGGCTGGGTGAATCGGCAACTGTCAGCTATCAGGCCAAGATCGTCACCACCGAAGAGTTCATCCGTCTGGAGAAGGCACAGGTCAGCGCCGCCGATGGGCCGGAGCCTGCCGAAAGCCAGGCGCACTTGATATTTCTGGGCGAGATCGTGCCGGTTTGGGCGATCCAGGGGGATGGGACGCGTTCGCCGTATATCTTCGATCGGGCGACCACCACCGGTGTGGTGACCGGCGTGTTCCCCGAATTGGAAGGTTTTTGGATCCAGGCCCTGGAAGAGGACTATGATCCCCTGACGTCGGATGGCTTGTACATCCATACCGGCGAGATGACCGTGGATGTTCTGCCGGGCGACTGGGCGCAAGTGAGCGGGGTGGTGCGCGAGGCCTATCAGCAAACGCAATTACAAGTCGAAAGCCCGGACGATATTGTTGTGTTGAGCAGCGCTAATTCATTACCCATCCCCGTTGAGCTAGACCCGCCGGTGGAGCAGGCCGCCGCCGAAGCCTATTATGAAGCGCTGGAGGGCATGTTTGTGCAGGTCAGCGGCCCAGCGGTGGCGGTAGCTCCGACCAACCGTTATGGCGAGTATGTGCTGGTGCGAGCCGAGCATGGCGCAACGCGTTTGTGGCAGGGCGCCGACAATGGGATTGCCATTGTGGTAGACGATGGCAGCACCACGGCTCATGACGACCGTTCGACCCTGGCGTATGCGGTTAATAGCGGCGATCAGGTCAGTAACTTGATTGGCCCGTTGGCGTATACCTTTGGGCAATACAAAGTGGAGCCGGTCACACAACCGTTTATCCTTGCCACGGAGGGAACATTGCCCACGCTGGAGCCGCTGGCCGAGGATGAGTTTAGCCTGATGAGCTGGAATGTCGAAAACCTGTTTGACTTCAAAGACCCGCATCCTTCCAGCCCCTCGATGCCGGCGATTGCTGAGTACCGCATCCATGTTGCCAAAGTGGCAAACACCATTCTCGCTGCCGGCGCACCGACCGTGGTGGGGCTGCAAGAAGTTGAGAATATCGAGATCCTCGAAGATGTTGCTGCGCACGAAGCCCTGGCCGGGTACGATTACCAGGCCGTGTTGATCGAGGGCACCGACAGCCGCTATATTGATGTGGGTTATTTGGTGCGCGGCGATCAGGCTGAAATTCTGCATCAGGCGCAGTTCCCGGCGCCCGAGGGCATTACCAGCCGCCCGCCGTTGCAGGTACAGGTCGCGGTTGTCACAAGTCAGGGCACAGTTACGTTCTCTGTGTTGAACAACCACTTCACCTCGATGAGCGGCGGCGAAGAAGCCACCGAACCGCGCCGCAATGCGCAGGCGGCCTGGAATGTCGCCGTGATGGAGGGAATTCTGGCTGAAGATGCAGATGGCTTGCTGGCAGTGATGGGCGATTTGAACTCGTATTACGACGCCTTGCCAATTGACACCTTGCGGGAGGCCGGGCTGGCACACGTTTTTGAGGCGATTTCTGCCGAGGAGCGCTACACCTACATCTACCAGGGTCAGTCGCAGGTGCTCGATCATATTCTGGTGACACCGGGGTTGATGGATATGTTACGCCGTGTGGAGATTCTGCATCTTAACGCCGATTATGCCCTCCCCATACCGGGCGATGAATCACCCTTGCGCAAGTCGGATCATGATCCGGTGGTGGCGGTTTTTGCAATACAGCCCTGAGACAGCCTTTTTTCCGGAAACTTATATCTGAGTGCTAATTATGAGGGATGAGACTATGAATATTGCCATCATCGGCGCGGGGATAGCGGGCATGTCCGCCGCCTACGATCTTGCTCGCGCCGGGCATCGCGTGACGATATATGAAGCCGCACATCAGGTGGGCGGCCTGGCCTCGGGTTTCAAAGAGCCTCACTGGGACTGGTCGGTAGAGAACTTCTATCATCATTGGTTCGCCTCCGATGCCCATATGCTCGGTTTGATCGACGAACTGGGCCTGAGTGCTAAAGTGCTGTTCCCGCGCCCTTATACGGTGATGCTGCACAATGAAACGTGGTATCCCTTCGATTCAATTCTCCAGGCGCTGCTCTTCCCCGGTTTGGGCTGGGGGCTGGGTAAACTCCGCTTTGGTCTGGTGGGCCTCTACCTACGCCTGACCAAGAACTGGCGCGCCTTAGAGAAAGTCACCGCCCACGCTTGGATGAGGAAATGGGCCGGAAAGCGCGTCTACGAGAAGATGTGGCAGCCGCTGCTGATTGGCAAGTTTGGCCCTTATTACAAAGACGTCCCGATGGCCTGGTTTTGGGCGCGCCTGCATGCCCGCACGACCCGGCTAGGCACATACCAGGGCGGCTTTCAGGCGTTTTGTGATGACTTTGCTGAAATCCTGCGCGGCATGGGGGTGGAGATACATCTTCACACGTCGGTACGTCAAATTCGTCGAATGGGCCAGCGTGGTCATATTCAACTAACCGTCGACCAACGACCGCCGACCGGTGACACACAACCTTCAACCATCAACGCTCAACCAGCCTACGATCAAGTTCTCGTCACGACTTCCCCGGCGCTGATGGCAAAGCTGGCCCCCGAACTCCCCCAAGCCTATCTGCGCGGTTTATTGAATTTAAAATCCATGGGAGCCATCGTGCTAACGCTCTCGCTCAGGCATCAGCTTTCAGAGGAGGGCTATTACTGGTTCAACCTGCCCAAAGATGCCGGGTATCCCTTCCTGGCGTTCGTTGAACACACCAACTATGTCTCCCCAGAGCATTTCGGCGGCGAGCACATTGTCTATTGCGGCGATTATCTCGAAAGCGATCACCCCTTTTTCGAGATGAGTGAAGCCGAACTTCTTGAGCAGTACCTCCCCACTTTGCGGCGATTCAACCCCAATTTCCGCCCCGATTGGGTCATCAAGAGCTGGCTGCATCGCACAACCTACGCGCAGCCTGTCCCCGAGGTGCAGCATTCGCGCAATATCCCCGCCATCGAAACGCCCATTTCCGGGTTGTATTTTGCCAGCATGAGCCAGGTTTACCCCTGGGATCGCGGCACCAACTTTGCTGTAGAAATTGGCCGCCGGGCGGCGCGCCAGATGATGGCAGGAGGAGGATAAAATGCCGAACTCAATTTGTTGGGGGAATTATAAGATCTGCTTGTAGATAACAAAACTCGTAAGCACCCTATCAACTTTGCTAGGGGCATGGTTAAATCTCTTTATGACCAAACAGCATCCTTTAACTCGTTTGTGGGCCTATGCCCGCGATCAGCGGCGCGATATTATCGTCGCCTCGCTATACTCGGTACTCAACAAAATATTCGATCTGGCGCCGCCGCTGCTGATCGGCGCGGCTGTTGATGTGATCGTGCAGCAAAGCGATTCGCTGATCGCCCGCTTTGGCATTGTTGATGTTGGCGATCAATTACTGGCGCTGGCCGGGCTGACCGTGATGATTTGGGCCTTCGAGTCGGCCTTTCAATACCTCTACCAGGTTGCCTGGCGCAACCTGGCGCAGAGTTTGCAGCATGTCCTGCGCGTTGATGCCTACGATCATGTCCAACATTTGGAGATGGCCTACTTTGAAGACCGCAGCACCGGCGGGCTGATGGCGATTCTTAACGACGACATCAACCAACTGGAGCGCTTTTTCAACAGCGGCGTTAACGATATCTGGCAGGTGATGACGACCGTGCTGGTGATTGGGGGGATCTTTGTCTATACGGCCCCCAGTGTGGCCTGGATGGCCTTGCTCCCCATGCCCTTTATCATCTGGGGTTCCATCCGCTTTCAGCGCACTCTGGCCCCCAAATATGCAGTCGTCCGCGAGCGGGTTGGCATTCTCAATGGACAGCTTTCGAATAATTTGAGCGGGATTGCTACGATCAAAAGCTATACCGCTGAGACGCACGAACTCGTGAACCTGACTGCCGAAAGCAACCGCTACCGGGAAGCCAACCGTGCCGCCATTGCCCTGAGTTCGGCCTTTGTGCCCCTGATCCGTATGGTCATTATGAGCGGCTTTATCGCCATCTTGATCTTTGGTGGTCGCCTGGCGATCAACGGCCAGTTGGCCGTGGGAACCTACAGTATTCTGATTTTCATTACCCAGCGCCTGTTGTGGCCGTTGACCCGGCTGGGGGATACGCTGGATTTGTACCAGCGGGCGCTGGCCTCTACCGAGCGGGTGCTGGATCTATTAGATACGCACCCGGCTATCCTCAGTGGGGATACCATACTCGATGTGGATACTGTCGAAGGGGCCATCCGCCTCAACGATGTGACCTTCGAATATCACTCGGCCCAAAAACATTCGGTCATTAATGGGCTTTCTTTTGACATCTTTGCCGGAGAAAGTGTGGGGATTGTCGGCGCAACAGGGGCCGGTAAAAGCACCCTGGTCAAATTGTTGTTACGCTTTTACGATGTGCAATCTGGGGCTATTACACTGGATGGGGATGATTTGCGCTCTCTGAACAAAAAATCGCTACGGCGGGCGATCGGTTTTGTTAGTCAAGATGTCTTTTTATTCCACGGGACAGTGCGCGAGAACATTGCCTATGGCACGTTCGATGCCCGCGATGAGCAAATTGTCGAGGCTGCCAAGATTGCCGAAGCGCACGACTTCATCATGCAGCTTCCGCAAGGGTATGAGACCATTGTGGGTGAGCGCGGCCAAAAACTCTCTGGCGGGCAGCGCCAGCGCATTTCGATAGCACGCGCCGTGCTAAAAGATCCCCCCGTGCTGATCCTGGACGAAGCCACTTCCTCGGTGGATAATGAAACCGAAGCCCTGATTCAGCGCTCACTGGAACGCATTGCCATAGGGCGTACCACCATCATCATCGCCCACCGCCTTTCCACCGTGCGTAATGCTGACCGCATCTTTGTGCTGGAGCGCGGCCAATTGGTCGAGCAGGGCACTCATAATGAACTGGTGTCTATCCCTGGGATTTATGCGAGTTTATGGGGGGTGCAAACGGGCGCGCGGGAGCGCGGTTAACGACCTGTCTCGAAGCGCTGGTGATCGACCTTCATACAGCGATTCATGACCACTTGCAATCCAGCCGCCTGAGCGATTTGGGCGGCTTCTTCGTTGAGGATGCCCAATTGCATCCAGACTGTTTTTGCGCCAATTTGAATGGCCTGTTCTACAAAGGGCAGCACGGCTTTACTGCGGCGGAAGATCAGCACCAGGTCGACCGGGTTGGGAATGGCGCTGAGTTCGGAGTAGGCCTTCTCCCCCAGCGCATCTTCGAGTTTTGGGTTCACCGGAATCACGCGGTATCCGTGGGACTGCAAATATGCCGGGACATAATAGCCAGCTTTATCGGGGTTGGATGAGAAGCCCACAACAGCAATAGTTTCAGTTTCTTGCAGGATCGTTTTTATCATCTAGTGTACTCCTGGAAAAAGATACTCGAAAAATAGGGGTGTGCATGGCTGCATAGCAGCCATGCACACCCCTATTTTTCGAAATACTACAAACGCGCCGTCAGGAAAGGAACCAGCATTTCCTCCGGATGCAAACCGCCATGCCGCCCAACCAGGGGGTTGGGTTTATTGGCCCACCACAAATAGGCGTTGCCACGCGGCGCGACGATCAAATCACCCAGGCGGTCGCGTAAGCGGGGATGCTGCGGCCCCGGCCCGAATAAACCGCCATCCAGGGCTTGTTCGGGTGTGAAGATGGCGAATTCTCCCGGCCAGGCAGCCTCAAAATATTGGCGAATGGCCGAACTTTGGCCGGGGCGGGCATAGAGGTAAAAAAGGCGGTTCTCGCCGGTTGGATGGATGTGCAGCATGGCATCTAAATCGGGGTGGCTTTTCAGGTGGTAGCGATCCTGGTCAACGGTGCGGATTTGGCCGTGATCGGCGGTCAGGATGACCAGGGTTTCTTTACGCGCTGCGGCATTAAGACGATTGACGAAAGAACGCTCGAAGGCCCGGCTGAATTGCTCGAACTCGGCGGCGACACGCTCGTCTTCGGGGTGATAGTGGTGCGAAAAACCGTCCACGACGCCCCAATAAGCCCAATTGTAGGTGCGTTGACCTTGCGAAGATTTTTCTTCGAGTAGTTCGCGCATCGTTACCCAGAGATCTGCCGGGGTGCTAAAAGGGGCCACATCGACGGCGCGCATTTGCAGGGTCGAAAGCCCGGAGTTTGCAATACTATGATGTAAAAAGGCATGCGATTGGACGCCGTGCGCTTTGAGATGTTCGCCCAATGTGGGCATTTGCAAATATTCGGGCGCTTTGAAGCCCGCTTTGGCGAGATCGCCAACCCCCGTGCGAAAGCTAATGGGGGTGTGCAAGATCATATTGGTGACGATGCCATATTCTTTGAGCCAGAGTTCGTAACCGACAATCCCATGTTGGGCGGCGCTGACGCCTGTCCACAGGGAGGTTGTGGCTGCGCTGGTGGTGCTGGGGCTGATGGATGTGAGTGGCGCCAATGTGCCCGATTGCAGCAGGGTATTCCATACCGGAGTGCGCTTTTCATCCAGCCAGCGCTCGAAGCGGTGAAGGGCCAGTGCATCCATGAGGATCACGATAACGTTGCGGATGCCGTCGCCGGGGGGGGTGAGAATCTCTGGGCGTAACGCGCCAGCCCCGAGGCCGGGCGCGCCCAGCCAGTGGCATATCGAGGCGGGGATGTTGAGAATCGATTGATCGCCGTATTTTGGGTAGATAAATCCATCCCCCAGATCGAACCCCGAGAGACGGTTTTCTTGCAGATCAGAACGCAGTCTGGAGATGATGTTCGGCATGGGGAATTTTCCTTTATAGGCGTGATATAATGGCGCTCCCAACAGCGAGCAAAGGTTGTGGAGGTCAACGTGGAAGAACGTTTCTTATCAAGCCGTCGAATCCGCGAGTGGCGGGAGTATATTACCGCATATTTGATGATTGCGCCGGCAACGATTCTCGTCTTTACGTTTGGGATTTTCCCGGTTGGGTTTGCCCTGTTTGTGAGCATGCACAAATGGCGACTAAAGCGGGGTGATTTTATCGGGGCCGAAAATTATATTCGTGCGTTAGAAAATTTAGCCTATATCTCGTTTTTTTTGCTGGCCCTGGGTTTATTGGCGTGGGCTGTTTTAAGCATTCAGAAAGCATACCGCCAAATTCAAGAGTTCGATGACCATCCCTGGTGGTTGGTGTTCCCTGGCATCTTAATGGCGGTGACGTTTCTCGCGTTGATTAATTGGGCCTTCCGCGTACTCCCCGAAGTGTTGGATATTGCCGATAAGATTATTGGTGTAACAAAAACTCGCCAGCTATTCGTGAGCCTGCTTGGCGAGGCTTTTCACGCCCAGCAAGCTTATGCTGCCTGGCAGATATTTCTCTATTTGGCGATTGCGCTGCTAGTGACGTTGATTGCTTACGGGTATTGGCGCATGTTCCTCAACCCGCGCCATGTGGGGTATCTGGTGCAGTTCTTTGGCGCGGCGTTAGGGTTATTTGTGGGCGGTGGGCTTTTTTGGAGCACATTTGGCCTGGTGAGCAATGCCTATGCCCAGGCGCTGGAAACCGGCCAGGATCCTGGAATTTGGCCGCAAGTAATAACGGTGGCTTCGGGTGTGATTTTGCTCTACGGAGGCTGGAAAGTTTGGCAGCGCGGCCTTGAGCAAGCAAGTAATGGGGCTTTTGTTATGCATGTGCTAGGCGCCATGACCATGCTGGTAGGCGCCTGGCTATTGATAGGTGAGTTGCCTGTTTTGATTACGGCTGGCGATAAAGATATTTGGAACGGATTGAAGGTGACGGTATTCTATTCGCTGGGCACAGTGCCGTTTCAGTTGACCTTCTCGCTGTTTTTGGCAATCTTGCTTTTCCAAAAATTATGGGGGTCTGAATTATTCCGCATGTTGTATTTTTTGCCCTATGTCACCCCAACCGTAGCCAGTGCGGCGATCTTCCGACAGCTTTTCTCAAATCGCTATCAAGCGCCGATCAATCAGCTTTTGATTACCCTGGGGATCGAACCCCAGCAGTGGATTCGAGAACCGCGCGGCATCTTTACGATGCTGGCAGAGAATTTAAACCTCAGCCTGCCGGACTGGGCTGCCGGGCCGAGTCTGGCGCTGGTGGTCATCATGATCTATTCGATTTGGACCTATGTGGGCTACGATACGGTCATCTACCTGGCCGGGTTGGGGAATATCTCAACGGAACTCATTGAGGCCGCTGAAATTGATGGGGCCGGGCGTTGGGAAGTGTTCCGCCATATCACCTTGCCGCTGCTTTCCCCAACAACGTATTTCTTATCCCTGTTGGCAATTATCGGCACGTTCAAGGCCTTTAACCATATTTGGGTAATGCGGCAAGGTTCAGCGTTGGGCACAACCGATACCTTTAGTGTGGTGATCTTCAGTGAATTCTTTGAGAAACTGCGCTATGGTTATGCCTCGGCGTTGGCTTTTGTGCTCTTCGCGGTGATCCTCAGTCTGACGTATATCAACAACAAAATTCAAGGTTCGCGAGTGTTTTATGGCTAATACAATCGAACACCCACCGGCAGAAAAACAGCACCATTTTTGGAATATGTCTCGCAGGGCGGTGAAAAATATTTCGATCTACGCGTTTCTCTTCCTGGGCGTTGTGATTTCAATTACGCCATTTATATGGATGCTCTTGACATCCTTCATGACTCTGGGAGAAGCGCAAGGCATACGTTGGATGCCCTCCGAGCTGCGCTTTATCAACTATGCCAACGCCTGGAAGGAAGCCGCCTTCTCGGAGTATTTCGTCAACAGCGTTGTGATCACCATCATAACCCTGGCGGGAGAATTGACCTTCAGCGTGTTGGCAGCCTATGCTTTCGCGCGTATCAAGTTTCCTGGACGTGAGGCTATTTTTGGCCTGTTGTTGAGCACGATTATGATCCCGGCGATGGTCAATATAATTCCTAATTTCTTAACCGTTACCTGGTTGGGGCGCATAGGCCCAATCAAGTGGATCAACAACTGGCCTGCGTTAACAGTTCCCTTTATGGGGAGTATCTTTTCAATTTTCTTGTTGCGCCAGTTCTTTGCCCAAATTCCAGATGAGTTGTTTGATGCCGCCCGCATCGACGGCGCCGGGCACTTGCGCTTCCTGGCTAAAGTGGTGCTGCCCCTTTCTAAGGCGCCGGTGATGGTGATTGTGGTGCTGTCCTTTATTGGTTCATGGAATGCCCTGGCCTGGCCGATGCTGGTCACTAATTCCCCGGAATGGCGTCCGATTGCTGTGGGTCTTTACAACTTTGTCGAGGAGGCTGGGCAATCTTTGCATTTGATGATGGCGGGCGCAACAATTACGATCATTCCAATTTTGGTGTTATATTTCATTACTCAGAAACAATTCACCGAAAGTATCGCGCGCAGCGGCCTGAAAGGATAGTTTGTAACCCTATTCATAGATTGGCTCTTTGGGAACTGCCTGGGGGTATGGGGCGTGCGGAGCACGCCCCATACCCCCCAATGCGGATACCCACCACGGGGATTCCCAGAGACTCTATGGATTTTAAGAAAAGTGTTCAGAAAGTTATGATACACTAAAACTTGATGGAAGCCTTTGTATTTACCGGTTCTATTCCCTGCCGTGCCAGAAGCGAACGACCTCTTTGTGGGGTGCCGCTTTTCGCCTGGCAGAAGCTCGGGGGGAAATCTCCCCGGGAGAGTCGATTCATCCTCTTATATCTCTAAAAAGGAGAGAAGAATGACCCGTAAAAACCTATCCATCTTAGTGCTGTTTGTTCTTTTGCTCGCAGTAGCGCTGGCGGCTTGTAAACCCGCAGCCCCCGAAGCAGAAGAAGCCCCCGCTGTTGAAGAACCAGCAGCCGCCGAAGAAGTAATGGGTGTCATGCTGGAAGACCTGGCTGGCACAACCGTTACCTTCTGGCATGTTTGGGGCACTGGTGATCCCGGCGAGGGCATGACCGCCATCATCGATGAATTCAATGCCACCAACGAATGGGGCATTACTGTCGAAGCGGTCGATCAGGGACACTACCGTGACGCCGAAGATGCCATGAACGCCGCCATTCAGTCGGGTGATGTTCCTAACGCCATAGTGGGTTACGCTAACGCCCTGGCGGGCTGGTATGCGGTTGACACAATTACAGACCTGCAACCCTATGTTGATGACGCCGCCGTAGGCTTTGCCGCCGATGAAATTGCCGATTTTTACCCCGGCGCTTTCAATGGTGGTGTGAATGCCGAAGGCGCCCGCATTGCTTTGCCGCTTAGCCAGTCGGCCAATGTGATGTTTTATAACCAGACCTGGGCGCAAGAACTGGGTTTCGAGAACGCCCCCACGACCGCTGCCGAATTCAAAGAGCAGGCCTGCGCGGCTGCTGCGGCCAACGCTGCCGATGATGATCCCGATAACGATGGCACCGGCGGTTTGGTGCTGTATGCGGGTGCGTCCAACGTCTTCTCCTGGTTGTATGCCTTTGGCGATGACGGTGTGGCCGATGACGGCTCTGGCTATGACCTCGCCTCGCAGGGCATGCAAGATGTGGCCGTCTTCCTGAAGGAACTTTGGGATGAGGGCTGTGCCTTCCCAACCGAGAGCTACCCCAACCCCGAGTTCGCAACTCGCAAGGCGCTCTTCACCATGAGTTCCTCAGTGGGTATTCCCTACCAGGTCGCCGCCTTTGAAGAGGCCGGCGCCACTGATGAGTGGGTCTTTATCCCCTTCGTTGGCCCCGATGGAACACAGGCTGTCAACGCTTTCGGTCAGTTTGTGGCCATGGTCAATACCAACCCGGTGGAGAACCTGGCTACCTGGCTCTTCATCAAATCCTTCACCGCCCCCGAAGCACAAGCTACCTGGATCAACGCCAGCGCTTACTACCCCGTGCGCATGAGTACCGAACCGTTGGTTGCAGAGTACAGCGCTGCTAACCCGCAGTGGCAGACCGGTTTGGAATTGCTGGCCGATGGTCACTCTGAGCCGACTATGGCATCCTGGGGTTCTGTGCGCCGCGCCGTGCAAGATTCCTTCGACGCCATCATCCAGGGTTCCCCGGATGAAATTGCCACTTATCTTGAGGAGTTGAACACTGCCGCAGCTGAACTTGTGGCCGAAATTGACTGATAAGCAAGATCGTTTGATTGCTAAAGGGCTGTTGCTGAGAAGCAGCAGCCCTTTTTTTGAGGGCTTTGTGATACACTAAAAGCGTTGTTCACGCGAAAGTGTTAACATAGGGGCATATGCAATTCGTTGAAGCGTTTCCCGAAAATATCTACAAGTGCGTACCGAGTCGAGAAGTAATAAGACCATGAACAATAAACGATACCTTTCTCTCTTCATTGCTTCGGTTGTGACGTTATCCCTGGCTCTGGCCGCCTGTGGGTCTGAGCCTGCAGATACGGCGGAAAACCAAATACCCCCAATGGCTGCCCCGCTTGTTGAGACAGAGCTGGTTACTGTCCAGGCTGCCCCCACATCACTGCTCGAAACACAGACGCCAGAACCTGAGGTCGAAGCCGCTGTGCAGGTGCAAGCCTCTGCTGTGCCAGATCTTTCAGATGTGACGGTGACCTTTTGGCATATTTGGGGGAGTGGGGCGCGCGGAGATGCGATGCATGCCATTGTTGATGAATTCAATGCGGCGAACGAGTGGGGCATCACCGTTGAAGCCATCGATATGGGCTTTTACCCGACCATTGAAGATGAATTCTATCTCGCTATTCAATCTGGCGAGTTCCCCGATGCTGTCTTGGGGTATGCCAACGCGCTTTCATCCTGGTATTCCGTAGGGGCGATTGCTGATATCAATATTTATGTTGACGATCCTCAAGTGGGTTTCAACGAAGCCGAGATGGCCGATTTTTATGAGCAAGCGCTGGTCGGGGCCTTAACAAACGATGGGCCGCGACTCGGGTTGCCCATCAGCCAATCGGTGTATGTGTTGTTTTACAATACAGCCTGGGCAAAGGAATTGGGCTTCGAGCAGCCGCCTCAAACAGCGCAAGAATTGCGGGCGCAAGCCTGCCGCGCCTTTCAAGCAAATTCTGATGATGCGAACCCCGATAACGATGGCACCGGCGGGTTGGTGCTCTATCCCGGTGCTTCGTATATCATGCCCTGGATCTATGCCTTTGGTGAGGATGGCCTGGCCGAAGACGGCACCGCCTACGATTTCACCTCGGCAGCAGTGAACGATGTGGCCCAATTCTGGAAGACGCTGTGGGATGAAGGCTGCGCCTTTCCCACTGAGGGATACCCAAACCCTGAGTTTGCCACGCGCCAGGCGCTCTTTGTGATGAGTTCCTCCGCCGGACTCCCTCATCAGGCGGCAGCCTTCGAAGAAGCAGGATCCAGCGATGCGTGGACAGTGATCCCTTTCCCCGGTCGGGAGGGTCAAAATGCAGTCAACACGGCCAGCCAGTATGTTGCTATCGCCGAGAAATCCCCTGAGCAAAAATTGGCGGCCTGGTTGTTCTTGAAATATTTCGCCTCGCCCGAAGTCCAGGCCCAATGGGTGCGCGCAGGAGATTATTACCCCGTCCGGCGGAGCGCCGAAGATTTGCTCAAAACGTATGTGGCGGAAAATCCGCAATGGGCGGCAGGCCTAGAATTGATGAACTCCGGGCAGACCGAACCGAATATGGCCTCGTGGGGGGCAGTGCGCCGGGCGGTTGAAGATGCTTTCGAAGCTATCTTGCAGGGGAGTTTAGATCAGATCCCCGCGCTGCTTGAAGAGCTCGATAACACCGCCGCTGAACTGAAAGCCGAGATTGAGGGTTGATCGCAGCCACGCGAACAGGGCCAATGACAGAACTCCCTCACGTAACGATCTATACCGATGGCGCCTGTTATGGCAACCCCGGCCCGGGCGGTTGGGGGGTGTTGCTGCGTTCTGGCAGACATGAAAAAGAACTCAGCGGTGGAGCTGCCGACACCACCAACAACCGCATGGAATTGACCGCAGCTATCGAAGCCTTGCGCACCCTCAAACAGCCCTGCCAGATCGATTTTTTTACCGATTCTGAATACCTGCAGAAGGGTATTACCGCATGGATTACGACCTGGAAGCGCAAAGGGTGGAAGACGGCGGCCCGGAAACCGGTCAAAAACCAAGATTTATGGAAAGCGCTCGATGATGCCATTCAAGAGCATGAAATTACCTGGCATTGGGTGCGCGGTCATGCCGGTCAGCGGGAAAATGAACGCGTGGATCAACTGGCGAAAAGAGCTATTCCTCAGACCTGAATTAAAAGGTGCTTATAGCCTGAGTTGCGAAAAAGCAGCCGTGTTCTTATAGATTACGGAGAACCTCGGGAATTTGTTCTGCGATTTCATCGCGCACTCTACGGAAGACGGTGATGATCTCCTTATCCGATCCGGTCGCTTCTGCGGGATCATCAAATCCTATATGAATTTTTTGACCTTTACCCAGCCAGAGCGGGCAATCTTCTGCTGCTGAGTCGCACACGGTGATGACGAAATCGAAAACAATGCCTCGCAGTTGATCGGTGTGTTTCGACAGACCCTGGTGGAGGATGCCTATCTCTTTAAGCGCTTGCAAAGCCCGGGGGTGGACATAGCCCGAAGGCTTTGTGCCCGCGCTAAAAGCTTGCCATTGGTCGCCAAGCCGATGATTGACAATGGCCTCTGCCATTTGCGAGCGGCAGGAATTTCCGGTGCAGAGAAATAAGACCTTACGCTGAGGGGTGATTGTCATTTGTTTCATCATCCAATGAATCTAATTCTCGCATTTCGCCGGTGGCGATATAGAGCGCCCGCTCACAGATATTGGTGACGCGATCGGCCATGCGTTCCAGGTTATGTGCCGCCCAGGTCAGATAATTGGCTTGGTCAATTGTGGCGGGGTCAGCGATCATCTGGGTGAGCAACACACGATTGATGTGATTATACAGGTCATCAACTTGTCTGTCTTCCTTAGGAATTGCCAGCGCCTGCTCTGCATCGGCAGCCACAAAAGCCTTCAGGGCGCGGTGCAGCATATCGGTGGTGATTTCGGCCATGCGCGGTAAGTCGATGGCCGGTTTCATGGTGGGCTGATCTTTCATCAACAAACAGATGCGGGCGATGCCTTTGGCGTAATCGCCCATGCGTTCTAACTCGGTGGCGACGTCTAAAATTGATGCCAAAATTCGCAAATCGCGCGCCATTGGCTGCTGGGTGGCAATCAGGGCAATGCAGTCACTCTCAATTTTAAAGCGCTTTTCATTGACTTGTTGATCGTTGTCGTAGGTGCGTTGGGCAGAGGCATAGTCACGGTGTTTGAGGGCTGTGACCGAGTCGAGGGCGGCTTGTTCGACCATGCTGCCCAGCATCAAGAGTTGCGTGTGCAGTTGTTCGAGTTGTCGATCTAAGGTCTCGCGTGGCGATAGGTTGCTCATGAGTAGTTACCTCTATGATTAGCCAAAACGGCCGGTGATATAGTCTTCGGTGGTTTGTTTGCTGGGGTTGGTGAAAATCTTGTGGGTTTCGCCATATTCTTCTAGTATCCCTGCACGGCCCTCGCCGAGATTAAAGAAGGCCGTATAGTCCGAAACGCGAGCAGCTTGCTGCATGTTATGGGTGACAACAATGATGGTGTAACGCCTGGAAAGTTCGCGCATCAGTTCTTCGATCTTTAAGGTAGCAATGGGATCCAATGCCGAGGCCGGTTCATCCATCAGGATAATGTCGGGTTTGATGGCGATCGTGCGGGCAATGCACAAACGCTGCTGCTGACCGCCCGAAAGCGAAAGCCCGCTCTGGTCAAGTTTATCTTTGACCTCTTCCCAAATGGCTGCGCCGCGCAACGATTGCTCGACAAGTTCATCCATATTGCCCTGATAGCCGTTGATGCGTGCGCCCCAGGCAATGTTTTCATAAATGCTCTTCGGGAAGGGATTCGGCTTTTGAAAAACCATCCCAATGCGGCGGCGCACTTCAACGGGATCCACATCGGGAGCGTAGATATTCTCACCATGATAGAGTACCTGCCCCTCGGCGCGGGCGGTGGGCACTAACTCGTTCATACGGTTGAAGGCCCGCAGCATGGTGCTTTTGCCGCATCCCGATGGGCCGATAATGGCCGTGATTTTATGTAACTCGATTTTTAGGTTGACATCTTTGACAGCCAGGAAATCTCCGTAGAAAATGCGAAGATCACGGGCTTCGATCGCGTAGTTGTTGTTTGTCATAATTAATTCTCTTTTTGGGTAACTATTCAGCCTCGAACCGGAAGAGGCCGAAAAAGGGTATGCGTAGGGGGCGCAGCCCCCTACGCATACCCTTTTTTCGATATTTTCTCTACGGAGATTTTGCCTGAGCAGTTACTTTTTTTGTTTTGATCTGTGAAAATCCGTTTAATCCGCGTTATCCGCGTTCCATTTAAAACTCATAGTTTTCGACTGTACCGATTTCGTAGTACCACTGCCGCCGCATTCATCGAGAGCAATAGTGCCAGCAGCACAAGGATGGCTGCCGCGGCAATATTGCGGAATTCGGCCTGGGGGCGCGCTGTCCACTGGTAAATTTGGATCGGCAAAGTAGTGAACTTTGAGAATGGCCCGTCCGGGTCGAAGGTAATAAAGGTAGATGCGCCGACCACGACCAGCGGGGCCGTCTCACCAATGGCGCGTGAGATCGCCAGAATTGTGCCTGTCAGAATGCCAGATATCGCGTTGGGCAGCACATGATGCCAGACGGTTTGCCAGCGGGTAGCGCCCATGCCATAGCTGGCCTGTCGCAGTGAGCTGGGTACGGCCTTGATGGCCTCTTGCGCGTTGATAATGATGAGCGGCAGGATGAGCAGCCCGAGGGTCATCCCTGCCGAGATGATGGTGCGCCCGTTGGCGGTGGTGACATCCTCGACCAGCCCAAAGATGGCGCCACTGGTGAAGGATTCCATGCCTCGGACAAAAATCGCCAACCCCAGCATCCCGTAAATAATCGATGGCACACCGGCGAGATTGTTAATATTGGTCTGAATCAAGCGGTTGAAGGGATTATCTGTCGCATATTCTTCGAGATAAATCGCTGCCCCGACGCCGAGTGGGAAGGCAAATAAGATGGTGATAGCAATTGTCCATAGCGACCCCAGGAAAGCTGTGCGCACACCGGCACGTTCCGGTTCCGGCGATTGGGGTGTGGTGAGAAAACTGGGCGTGAGCCAGGATTTGAATTCGACGGTTGCGGTGGGATATTTTTCGACGGCTTCAGATTGAACCTCAGCCTGGTTAAACAACGATCCACTCAAACTCCAGGTTTGAACTACCTGCGGGTTGACGACGCGTTCTACCACCAAATGATATATTTCATCGCGGGAGCGTGCCTCCCAGGGCAATTCACTCTCCAGCCGACGAAAAAGCCCCGCCGAAACATTCTGCTCCAAAATCCAGACTAGATCTACCGGATGAAGCTGCTCGATCGGAATGCCGTTAATTGCCAGATCTTCGGGGTTGATTTCGTTCTCGATGGCGACATAACCAAAAGCGGAGTTGGCGATGTTAAGCAATAGTGTAATGAGCGCCAGGATACCAATGAGCGTGGAAACTCGAAAGATCGCGCGCCAAATGCGCCCGGCACGATGACGGGCAGCGAGGTTGGCCTTGAACTCGTTCATTCGTAGACCTCCCGAAAGCGGCGCACCACACGCTGACTGACGATGTTCAGCGAAAGGGTGATAAAGAATAAAAATAGACCGATGGCGAAAATGGAGTTGTAGTCGATCGAGTTGTAGCTCAGGTCGCCCCCGCTGATGCGCACGATGTGACCGGTCATGGTTTCGGCGGGTTGGAAGGGGTTGAAGGTGAAGTTTGGCCCCGCCCCCGCAGCGACTGCAACGATCATCGTCTCGCCGATAGCGCGCGAGATGGCGACAATAAAAGCCGCGACGATACCGGAGAGAGCCGCGGGCAGCACCACCTTGACGGCGGTTTCAAGTTTGGTTGCGCCCAGCCCATAAGAAGCTTCGCGCAGGGCGCGCGGTACCGCGCTGAGAGCATCTTCACTCATCGAGCTGACCAGGGGGATAATTAGAATGCCGATGACAATACCGGCGGAGGCGGTGTTGTAAATTTCAACGACATCATTGCCAAAGATGTTCCGCAGCAACGGGGTCACAAAGGTGAGCGCAAAATAACCATAGACTACGGTAGGGATGCCTGCTAATACTTCGAGAATGGGTTTTAAGGCGGCGCGGGTTTTGGGGGTGGCGTATTCGCTCAAGTAAATGGCAATACTCAGACCAAGGGGCAGAGCTACCAGCATGGCCGTTGTGGAAGTCATCATTGTGGCATTCAACAGAGGCCAAATGCCAAAGTTGCCCAGTTGGGGATTCCATTTGGTTTGTGTGAAAAATTCGAGCATTGAGACCTGCTGCAGGAAATGGAGCGATTCCTTACCCAATTCATAAACGATCCCGATAGTGGTTAGTATCGAAATTGCCCCGGCTAAAAAGAGCAGGGCCTGGATAATGCTCTCGCCGGGATTACGACGTTTACGCAAGCTGGAGGAGCGGTGATAGCTACTCCTATGTGAAAGGGGAGTTGTTGGGGGTACAGCTTCTGTCTGTTGGGTCATCATCTGTCCTTAACGACAATAGACCCTAAAGGTTTTTTGAAAAACCTTTAGGGTCTTCTTTTCTAGTATTTTCTTACTGTTCCATACCATCGAGCCAGTTTTGCATGGAAGCTTCTAGGGCTTCGGCGCTGGCGGGGAAGTAGCCGACATCGACGATTTCTTCGTTGACATAAGTCAGGAAGAAGTTGATATAAGCGGCAACCTGAGGTTTACTCTGCATGATGGCGGCATCGGAGTAGATGAACAGCGGGCGAGCCAGGGGGTAGGCGTTGTTGTCCACGTTCTCGGCGGAGGGTTCGATACCTTCGATGGAGAGCACGGTGAGCGTGTCGGCGTTTTCGGCGTAGTAGGCGTAGCCGAAGAAACCGATGGCGTAGGGGCTGCCCAGGATCCCCTGAACGAGCACGTTGTCATCTTCTGAGAGATTGAGGTTGGCAGCGCTAAGGATAGGTTCTTCGTCTTCATCGAAGACTTCTTCGACGAAGTAGTCGAAGGTTCCGCTGTCGGTGCCGGGGATGTAGCGCACAATCGGCTCGGCAGGCCAGTCGGGGTTGACATCGGCCCAGGTATCGGCGGTGGAGAAGATGGCGGCCAGTTCTTCAAGGGTGACGTTGGAGAGGAAGTCATTCTCCTGACTGACGGTCACGGCGAGGGCATCGGTGCCGACGCGGAACTCGATGGGGGTGCGGCCAATGGCGGCGCAGGCTTCGACTTCGCCGTCTTTGATGGGGCGGGAAGCATTGGAGACATCGGTCTCACCGGTCTCGCAGAAACGCTCGAAGCCGCCGCCGGAGCCGATGGAATCGATGGTGACCTGACCGGCAAAGCCTTCGTCCTGGAAGCGGGCGGCCATCACTTCGGCTAGCGGGAAGACGGTGGAACTGCCAGCAGAGATCACGTCGCCGCTCACAGCGAGAGGATCCACAGCAGGAAGCATTATGCCTTCGTGCATGGGTTCTTCCGCAGGGGCTTCTTCTTCCATCGTAGCTTCCTCGGTTGCTACGGTTTGGGGTTCTGCGGTGGCTTCCGTCTGCGGCGGGGCGACAGGTTCTTGTGCGCCGCAAGCAGCTAAAAGGGCGGTTGTCAAAACAAGCTGCGACAGCAGTTTGATAAATCGAGATTGCATTTTTTCTTTTCTCCTTGAGGGTTAAGAAAATGAATTTTTATACGGACGCGCATAGTGTAGCGCGTGATGGTTAACAGAATAGCATGGTCACTTTAATAGCGTGTCAAGGATAGGTTAACAGCTGTTAACATGGATGCGCGGCTGACACGGCTTTCTTAAATTTGTGCTATACCAGAAATTTACCGCAGAGAACGCCGGGTTCGCTGAGTTTTTTAAATTTTTCTCTGCGTTCTTTGCGCTCTCAGCGGTAAAAGCGCTTTTCGTTTCGACTTTAAGAAAGCCCTGGCGCGGCTGACGATTGGGAGTTTTGTCATTCCCAAAACATGCTAAACTTAGCAGTGAGCAGAATTACGTAAAGGAGAGCATCATGGAAGCCAAAGCCGGAGCGCAAATCAGCGCCAAAGCCTTTGTTCAGTCGGTCATTATTCTGTTTGCGATCATGATGATTGCGGGGGCGCTTACCCTGGTTCTCCCGGCGGGAAATTACGAACGCATTCCACAGGTTGATGGCCGTGAACTGATCGACGCCGATTCCTTTGAGTTTGTCGAAAAGCCCAGTTACCCCATCTGGCGCTGGCTCACTGCCCCGCTAGAAGTGCTGGGCGGGCCAGACGGCCTGATTGTGATCGTTATCATTCTCTTCATCTTGATGGTGGGCGGCTCTTTCGCAGTGCTCGATCATGTCGGTCTGCTTAAGGCGGGCATTGCCAGAATTGTGGGCGCCTTTGGCGGCAAAAAATACCTGCTCTTACTGGTGATATCATTCTTCTTCATGGCGCTGGGGGCTTTCTTTGGCATTCTTGAAGAAATTGTCCCCCTGGTGCCCCTGATGCTGGCACTCTCTTATTATCTCGGTTGGGACGCCCTCGTCGGTCTGGGCATGAGCGTGCTGGCGACCAATATGGGCTTTTCGGCGGCGATTACCAACCCCTTTACCATTGGCATTGCCCAAAAAATCGCCGGGCTGCCGTTGTTCTCCGGGGCCTGGTTCCGCGTACCAATTTTCATTGTGATCTATGCCGTCTTTGCCGTCTTCCTGGTGCGCTACGCCAAACGAGTTGAACGCAACCCTGAAGATTCACTGGTACATGAAGAAGGCAAAGCCGAACGCGCTAAATATGCTGATCTAGATCTGGCTGTACTCGCGCAATCCAGCCCGCATTTGGGACGGGCGATGGCCTGGTTTTCGGTATTTGTTGTGTTGATTCTTTTTGTGCTGATCGGTGGCCCATTTATCCCGACAGTTTCGGATTATGCTTTGCCTCTGGTGGGGATTTTCTTCTTGATCGGGGGCCTCGGCGCCGGTATGTTGGCCGGTGGCCCGAAGAGGGATGTGTTCAAAGCTTTGTGGGAGGGTGTTTCGGGTATTGCCCCAGGGATTATCCTGATCTTGATGGCGGTCAGCATCAAGCATATCGTCGTGGAAGGCGGCATCATGGATACCATCCTGCACAGCGCGGCGCGGCCGTTTTCGCAGGCCAGCCCCTTTGTCTCAGCAGTGATGATTTACTTCTTAGCGTTGCTGATCGAGTTCTTTGTTGCCTCGGGTTCGGCAAAAGCCTTTTTAATGATGCCCATCTTGCTGCCGCTGGCCGATCTGGTCGGCGTGACGCGGCAGGTCACGGTTACGGCCTACTGCTTCGGCGATGGTTTCTCTAATCTGGTTTACCCCACCAACCCGCTTTTGTTGATTATTCTTGGCCTGACCGTAGTCAGCTACCCCAAATGGCTCAAATGGACACTGCCGTTGTGGGGTGTGGTGATCCTGGTGACGGTGGCCTTCCTCGGGCTTGGCGTGGCAATTGGTTACGGGCCGTTTTAGCGGACGTAAGCAGATTTTTATGTGAATGTAGTAGAAGTTCTGGCTAACAACAAAAAGGAGAATTGTATGTGGAAAAAGGCGTTACAAGTTTATGTATGGTTATATATTTTAGTCATCGCGGGTGGGATTGTGTATCAGGCTGTTGTTGATATCCAAAATAACGACTTTCTTCCGGTCGCGGTCATATTGCCGCTATTGATGTTGTTGCCCGCCTGGCTGGTGTTACGGGGGATAAAAGGGAAAAAAGTTTCGATCATCCTAGCCATTCTAGGGCTGTTGGTCATCGCTATTCCGGTAGTCGGGATTTTTAACTTTAATGACTTCGACTTGCTTACTATCGGCAAAGCGCTGCTCTTTGTCCCGATGATCGTGGGGTTGGTCTATTTTGGATTTGTGAAACGAGCCTAACACAGCGCTATACAGGACTGCGGTTCCTGCCAGGAACCGCAGTCTGAAGGCAAATTTTCGGTTAGATTCTGAAATCGATAGCAGCCCATGAATTCGTAGCAAGGAAAGCAAAGTATGAAATCAGAGCTTCTTGCCTTGTTTCCCAAAAACTACATCACATCACGCCAACGTTTTCGCGGTCAGCTTGCCCGTGTGCAAGAGCGTTGGCCGAACGCCGAATTAAGTTGCCACGCCCTGACTAAACACCCCGACCTGACCATCGACTGGCTGCGCTCTGAGGCGCTGGAGCAGCCTGAAAAGTTGTTTATGCTCACCACCGGTGAGCACGGCGCAGAGGGCATTGTTGGCTCGGCGATGATGCAACTCTTCATCGAGGAGTATCTGTCCCGGCTCAACCCGCAAGATACCGGCTTGCTGCTTGTTCATGCTATCAATCCGTGGGGGATGCAGCACAATCGCCGCGTCAACCCCAATAACGTAGATCTGAACCGCAACTTCATCGGGGATGGGAAAACCTTCTCTCCGGCAGCCAACCCGAATTACAGATCCTTGAATGCCTTTCTCAACCCGCAAGATCCACTCCGGGTTGGGTTACTCTCGACCTTGAAATTTACCTCTCAACTGATGCGCATGCTGCTCTCTCCGGGCGAAGCCACGTTGCGCGCCGGGATGTTGAACGGGCAGTACGAATTTCCGCAAGGTGTATATTTTGGAGGGCAGCAAGTTGAAGAAGAGACCGGGGTGATAATGGGGTTGTGCCGGGATGCGATTGCAAAATATGCCCGGATTGTGCATTTAGATATGCACACGGGCTATGGGCCGCGTTATCAGATGAGTTTGGTCAACTCGCCGTTGGAGCCGCGCCCTTCCGAAGCGTTGGCGCGGGCATTTGACTACCCCGAGGTGGTCGCGGCAACCCCGAATGAATTTTATAGCATCCAGGGGGATATGATGGATTGGGTGTATCAGTTCGTGCAAAGTGAGTTTCCGGAAAAGAGTCTCTATGCTGCGGCTTTCGAGTTTGGCACATTAGGCAATTCTCTGCTGGCAGGAGTGCGCAGTATGCAGGCGATTATTCGGGAGAATCAATTCCACTGGTGCGGAGCTATCAATGATGCCGCCGCGCAACACGCTAAAATCGAGTTCAGTGCGTTGTTTTCCCCCACAGAAATGGCCTGGCGCGAGAAAGCGGTTGCCGATGCGTGTCAGGCTTTTGAGGGTGTTTTGCAAGATCAGGGATTCTTTGGCGGTCAAAACCCTTGAAGCGCACGGCGAATAGGACATTGTGTTTCTGGGCTTTTTTAATGGGTTTATTGGCTGGCACTCAAGTGGCAAGATCATGCCGGGGCGACCGGAATTGTGAAGGAAAATGTACTCCCCTGTCCTTCGGTACTTTCTACCCGAATCTCTCCCCCGTGCGCCTCAACCAAATGTTTGGCAATGGCTAACCCCAGGCCGGTGCCTCCGCCGGAGCGGGCACGGTCGGTTTTGTAGAAACGCTCGAAGATGCGCGGCAGGTCATCGGCAGGGATGCCTATGCCCGAATCGCGCACGGTAAAGCGAGCCATCTCGTCATCCTGTTTTGCGGTTAGCCAGATTTCACCACCCGCAGGGGTGAACTTAATGGCATTGTGCAGTAAATTTACCAAGACCTGTCCGAGACGTGGGGCGTCCACCTGAAGGGGCGGTAAATCGCCCGCGCATTTCAGAATCAACCTAACCCCGGCGCGTTCCGCCTGCATTTTAAGACGATCGCTGGCCAGCGTAAGTAGATCTTGTGGATGGATGGATTCTCGCTCCAGAGGCACCTGCCCCGATTCGATGCGCGAAAGTTCCAGCAATTCGGCGACCATTTGCGAAAGGGCATCCACTTCGGTTTCCATCAACTCTAAAAAGCGCTCTGCCGCGGGCGGATCTTCTAGCGCGCCACTGCGCAGCGTTTCTGCGAGGGCTTTTAGCGAAGCCAGGGGGGTACGCAGCTCATGTGAGATATTGCTGATGAAGTCGCGGCGCACGGTCTCTAAACGCCGGACGCGGGTCAGATCTTGAAAGAGCATCAAGATGTGGCCGGGCAGGGCGTCATCCAGGGGCAGGGCGATGCCCTGAATGAATATGCCCTGACGGGGAATTTCTAAAGTCGTCGATTGTTCAGTGCCGCTATCTTTACATTGCTGCCAGAGTTCAATCCACTGGTGTTGGCGCAAAACCTTAGCCAGTGAACTTTCAATAGCTGTTGCTGCTTGAGTTTTGAAGAGACGTTCGGCGGCCTGGTTAATCAGTGTGATGCGTTCATTTTCATCGGCGATGATGACGCCATCGGTCATTGTTCCCAATACCGTGGCAAGTTTACCCTGTTCCGATTGTGAGGCATGAATCTGAGATTGTAATTTTTTCACCAATGCATTGAACGCACGCGTGAGATGCCCTACTTCGTCATCACCGGCCGAAAGCATAAACCATGCGGTATCATTTTGGGCCATTTGTTGGGCCGATTGGGTGAGTTGCTTAAGGGGCCGCGTTACGCGCAAAGCGATGAGGATCGAGAGCAACACTGCCAGCCCGGCCGTTACGATGGTTACGGCCAATATTGAATTGTGCAATTGAGTTTGCCGGGCGGCTATCTCTTCGAGGGGGAGCGCCACGCGCGCAAACCCAATGATGTTCTCGGTTCGCAC
Organism: uncultured Anaerolineales bacterium; assembly: GCA_964344175.1. Taxonomy (GTDB): domain Bacteria; phylum Chloroflexota; class Anaerolineae; order Anaerolineales; family UBA11858; genus NIOZ-UU35. The sequence goes on along the minus strand of CAYFMI010000002.1, from coordinate 5,861 downwards.
CATGGGCACTGCCACATAGAGCATGTCGTAGCGGACCGTCTGGCTGTAGCGGATATTGCTGCCGAAGCCGTTTTGCAGGGCTGCCTGGATTTCTGGACGGTTGAGATGATTGTCCATCTGAGATGCATCCAGGTCCGATTCGGCCAGCACGGTTCCATCGGCCCCGATGATTGTCACGCGTACGTGCAGTATTTCGGCCCAATGTTGGGCGCGATTGTCGATGTCATGCCAGTCGGTACTCACCAGCGAGTCGCCAATGAGGAGAGCGTCATCTCGCAGCCGATCTCGCAGCGTTTGTAGTTGGGTTTGGTAAATGCTGTTACTTAAATAGATGCCGGCCCCGGCCATGCTGATGAGGATGAGGATTGTATAGGGGATGATGATGCGCCAGCGAATGCTTTTGAACATATTAGCCTTCAAAACGATAACCGATCCCGCGAATGGTGATAATTCTGGCGGGAGAGGATGGGGCTGTCTCGAACTTCTCTCGCAGCCAGCGAATGTGAACATCAACCGTGCGGCTGCCTCCGCCGAAATCCCAACCCCATACTTCCTCCAGGATGCGGTCGCGCGTCAGTACTTTGCCTGGGTTTTGCGCCAGGAATAGTAAGAGATCATATTCTTTGGGTTTGAGGGAGATGACTTCGCCATTGAGCGTGGCCTCGCGTCGGTTCAAGTTGAGTGCCAGATTCCCAAAGGTGAACTTATTTTTGGGTGCATTGTCCGATGAGCGCATCTCATCGCGCACCAACCGCACCCGGCGGATCTGCGCTTTTACGCGCGCCAGGAGTTCGCGCATCGAAAAGGGCTTGGTAAGATAGTCATCCGCCCCAATTTCCAGGCCCAGGACGCGGTCAATCTCATCGTCGCGCGCCGTTAACATGATGATCGGCGCGCTCATTTCCTGACGAAGAATGCGGGTGATTTCTAACCCATCTAGCCCAGGGAGCATAATATCCATCAAGATCAAATCGGGTTGCCACGCGCGGGCTGTTTCCAGTGCTTCAGCGCCATCTCCAACAACTTCAACCTGATAACCCGCGCGGGTCAGGTTGTATTGCAACGTTTCTTGGAGGGAAGCTTCATCTTCGATCACTAAGATTTTCTGAGACATTCGCTTCTAATATAGGTAAAATGGGTTATGTTATACGGGATTATATCGCTATTCCCCTCTTGAGCGAGTTCTGAAAATTAAATAAACGCACAGCCCCCTGGGATGAGGGGGCTGTAGGTGTTTGAGGCGACGGCGGGATTCGAACCCGCGATAAAGGTTTTGCAGACCTCTGCCTTACCACTTGGCCACGTCGCCATAAAAAACGTGGCTGAGGAATTCCGGCTGAGTCTGGCCAGCCATGTTCCATCAGCCATCATCCGAACGAGAGCGGGCGACGGGATTCGAACCCGTGGCCTTCTCCTTGGCAAGGAGACGTTATACCACTTAACTACGCCCGCAAAATTCGGCCTGTGTGAGAGACCGAGAGTGCCGAGAGCCAGAATCGAACTGGCGACACCGCAATTTTCAGTCGCGTGCTCTACCAACTGAGCTATCTCGGCCTGAAAACGCGTTTTTCCAAACGCAGGCCAAATTTTACACGCATCAACTTGGATTGTCAAGCAAAAGTGTTCGCGCGGATTACACGGCTTTCTTAAATTTGTGCTATACCAGAAATTTACCGCAGAGAACGCCGGGTTCGCTGAGTTTTTTAAATTTTTCTCTGCGTTCTTTGCGCTCTCAGCGGTAAAAGCGCTTTTCGTTTCGACTTTAAGAAAGCCCTGGCGCGGATTATTGGATGAGTTGACGATCTTATTGGGGCGTGCTATTATCAAACTGCGAAAACTGCTGTTCTGGCTGAATTAGACTTGGCGTTTCATCTATTTTAAATTATCAGGAATTATTCATTTATTTTTCTTCGCTGAGTCCAATAAGTAATCTTCATCCCATCTAGGGGAGTTGAGCGCAGGTTTTTGTGCGCTCATTTTTTTGCCTTATTCTGGCGTTATAGGAGTTATTGTCATGAGTTCTGATTTTATCGTTCGGATCATCGGGATGATCGTGTTAGGGGTATCTGCGGCCTATTTCGGGGGTACCGTGGGGAACAACATTTTTCCTGAGCCGCGTATTATTTACACGGTGGTGCTGAGTTTGATGGGGGTGTTGATCGGTTTGGTGCTCACCCCTTATATTACCACCCGCCCCGTGCGGGCTTTGCGCGCCCTCTTAGGGCGTATTGATGCTCAAACATTAGCCTCCAGTCTAATCGGCCTGATCGTTGGGTTGATTATCGCGGCATTGCTGGCGTTTCCACTCTCGCTGCTCCCGCCTCCCTTTGGGGAAATCTTGCCTTTCATTGGTGTGTTGCTCGTTAGTTATTTTGGCGTTGCGGTATTTGTCATGCGTCAGAACGATATCTTCGCCGTTTTTCGCGATCGTCTGCCCCGCCGCAGGAGCGGTGAAGAAGCCGAAACTGAGATCAGCAGTCGGAAGATACTGGTCGATACCAGCGTCATCATCGATGGCCGCATCGCCGACATCGCTCGCACCGGTTTCTTGTCCGGTACTTTGGTCATCCCGCGTTTTGTGCTCAATGAGCTGCAATATATTGCCGATTCGGCGGATGGCCTGCGGAGACAGCGCGGCCGCCGAGGCATGGAAGTGTTGGCGCGTTTGCAAGAAGAGCCTACTGTCCCCGTGCAGATCAGCGACATTGATGTTGAAGGAACCCGCGAAGTCGATGATAAATTAGTTATTCTGGCGCGCCAATTAAAGGCCCCGGTATTGACCAATGACTACAACCTCAACCGCATTGCCGAATTACAAGGCGTGCCGGTACTCAATGTGAATGAGTTGGCAAATGCTGTCAAGGCCGTTTTGTTGCCGGGCGAATCCTTGAAAGTGGATATCATCCAAGAAGGCAAAGAGACCGGTCAAGGGGTTGGCTATTTAGATGACGGGACGATGGTCGTGGTTGAAGATGGTGTAGATTATCTGAGTAAAGAAATTTATGTGACTGTCACCAAAGTTCTGCAAACTGCGGCCGGTCGGATGATCTTTGCCCGTCCTGAGGAGAAATCTAAATGACAATAAATATTTACAGTACCCTATCGCGTCGCAAAGAACCTCTCGAAACCCTGCTGCCCGATCAGGTTTCGATGTATGTCTGCGGCCCAACCGTGTATGATAAAGCGCATGTTGGGCACGCCATGTCGGTGCTGGTGTTTGATATTATCCGCCGTTACTTAGAATATCGCGGCTACACTGTCCGACATGTGATGAACTACACCGATGTCGATGACAAGATTATCCAGCGGGCGGCAATCGAGAGTGTTGACCCTTATGAATTGGCCGAACGCTATATTCAAGAATTTCGCCAGCATCTGGATGACCTAAACATCTTGCCTGCCACGGTCTACCCGCGTGCTACCCAAGAGATCGACCATATCATTGAGATGGTGCAGGGCCTGATGGAAAAGGGCCATGCTTATGAATCGGAAGGCGATGTCTATTTCTTTGTCAGCAGCGACGAAGATTACGGCAAACTCTCCGGACGTAAGGTTGAAGATATGCAAGCCGGTTTCCGCATTGATGTTGATGAGCGCAAAGAAACTCCGATGGATTTTGCCCTCTGGAAAGCCTCCAAGCCGGGCGAACCCGCCTGGGATAGCCCCTGGGGGCAAGGCCGCCCTGGTTGGCATATTGAGTGCTCGGCCATGAGCTATCACCATTTGGGTGAGCAGATCGATATTCACGGCGGCGGCAATGATCTCATTTTCCCCCATCACGAAAACGAAATCGCCCAGACCGAGTCGCTCACCGGCCTGCCTTTTGCCCGCTATTGGGTGCATAACGGCATGCTGCAACTGGCCGGCGAAAAAATGTCGAAATCGCTGGGCAATTTGGTGACCATTGAAGACTTTCTCGAAGAGCACGCCGCCGATGTTTTGCGCATGCTGGTGCTTAACTCCAGCTACCGCAGCCCGCTCAAGTTCAGCGATGAAACCGTCGGGCACGCGGCGCGCGCACTAGACCGTTTGCGTTCGGCCCTGCGCCCGGCGCGACCAGGGGCCACAGGGCCAATGCCCGATGATTTGCGCGCACAAATGGAGACCACCCGCCAGGGCTTTGAAGATGCCATGGATGATGATTTCAACTCTGCCGGAGCGCTGGGGCAAATCTTCGATTTGGTTCGGGCGATCAATCTGGCGCGCGATCAGGGCACAGCCCCCGGAGAGCTGGAGCAAGCTCAGAGTGTGATTCTCAAATTTGCAGGTATCCTCGGCCTTATGTTAGAACCCGCGCAGGCCGCGGCGGGTGAGGCCGCCCCCTTTGTGAATCTGCTCATCGAGTTGCGCAGCGAGTTGCGCGGCCAAAAACTCTGGGCGCTCTCCGATCAAATCCGCGACAAGCTGACCGAACGGGGTGTAGTCATCGAAGACAGCAAAGATGGCACCACCTGGCGTTGGAATTAGTTCGTTCTAACTAATGAACCAAACCGAATGGATTGTGGGGCGCAACCCGGTTTACGAAACCTTGCGTGCCGGACGCAGGAAAATCATTCGCTTGTGGGTTGCTCGAAAGACCGATAAGAAGCGCCGTTTGGGGGATGCGATTACCCTGGCGCAGCGGAAGAAGATCCCTGTTGTAGAAGTGCATCGCCAGCAGCTCGACAAACTCGGAGAGAATCACCAGGGTGTTGCTCTTGACGTGGGAGAATACCCTTATCAAACCCTGTTTGACATTCTCGATCGTGCCCGGCAACGCGAAGAAGCCCCTTTTCTCATCATTCTCGATACCCTGCAAGACCCGCATAATTTGGGCGCGCTGCTCCGTACGGCAGATGTCGTTGGTGTACACGGCGTTTTGCTGCCTTTGCGCCGAACCGCTACTGTGACTCCTGCGGTTGTCAGTACGTCCTCCGGCGCCAGCGAACATTTGTTGATTGCCCAACTCAATTTGGCGCGCACCATCGAAAAGCTCAAAAGCGCGGGAGTTTGGGTGTACGGCCTGGATGGCTCGCCTGAGGCCCAGCATATTGCTGAGGTTGACCTGAGCGGGCCGTTAGCGCTCGTGGTGGGGAACGAAGCCAGCGGGATGCGCTCGTTGGTGCGCAAGTCGTGCGATGTTTTGCTGCGCCTTCCCATGCGCGGGCATGTCGATTCGCTCAATGCTTCGGTAGCCGGATCTCTGGCGATGTACTTTGCCTGGCAGGCGCGCCAATTTTCCTGATCGCCGCCATTGACGTAACCCCTGAATCCTGATAGACTCGCCCCCCGTTGATACTCCGCGGAGCGAGTGTTAACCTTGTCCCTGAGGAACCCCTCTGGTATAATGCCTGCGCTCTTTTAAGAAGCACATTTCCAATTTAATTGCCGACGTAGCTCAATCGGCAGAGCAGCCGCCTTGTAAGCGGCAGGTTACGGGTTCAATTCCCGTCGTCGGCTCACTTAGTCGGATAGTCAGTTAGTCTCATCGTCGCATATTGTATGGGGCCAAGCGACTAGTCGACTAGGAGGCTAACCGACTAACTCGGGCGGATACCCAAGTGGCCAAAGGGGGCTGACTGTAAATCAGCTGGCAAATGCCTTCAGAGGTTCGAATCCTCTTCCGCCCACTGTACTCGCCGACCGGATTTTCCCGTCGGCGGGTAATTATGTAAGAGACTAGCCCACATAGCTCAGCCGGTAGAGCACATTCTTGGTAAGAATGAGGTCACGGGTTCAAGTCCCGTTGTGGGCTCTTCTCACAGAACAACCTGATAAAAGGGTCTCATTTGGGTGAGGCCCGAAATGATTATCGAGGAGATAGTTAGCATGGCAAAAGAGACATTTGTAAGAGACAAGCCGCACCTGAACGTGGGGACGAT
>CAYFMI010000001.1:0-118687 GCA_964344175.1 uncultured Anaerolineales bacterium | reverse complement strand
TCTATTGTCGGATGAACATTTCAAGCGCTACGAAGAAGCGGAAGCGGCGTATCGGAAAGCCATCGAACACAATCCGGCGGACGCCACGGCCTACTCCAATTTGGGCTTACTGTTGCATGAAAAATTGGAGCGATACGAAGAAGCGGAAGCGGCGTATCGGAAAGCCATCGAACACAATCCGGGACTTGAATATCCTCATTTGAATTTGGGTCAACTATATTTTGATATGAGCAAATACGATGATGCCATTCACATTTTTTCTAATGCGATAGATTTAGATTCTAATTTTGGGCGATGTTATAGAATGCGCGGTCTCGTATATCAAACGAAAGATGAAATTGAGCCAGCTCTCCGTGATTATAGGAAGGCGGTTGAATTGCTACCTGATTATGGTTTAGCGAGAATGTCATTATTTGGCTTATTAGTGAAAACAGGCAAAGATTCTGAGGCCGGCCAGCATGAAGAACTCGCTCGCGCATTTGCAGAAAATGATAGCGAATACAATCGGGCGTGCTTTGAAGCTCTATGCGGCAATGATGAAACTGCGCTTGATCTTTTGGAAATTGCTTTTGAAAGCGGACAATCCTCTAAAACATGGGCGCGCCAAGACCCCGATTTGGAGAGTTTGAGAGGAAATCCGCGCTTTCAGACATTAGTGAGTAAATGATCTTATAAGCCATCCAATCCTATTTCATCTGTGCCCCGGATTCCCCTTGGAGTGCGCGGCGCGACTTATTAAAATGAGTTTCGAGCAAACGTTGTTCAGGTTTGAACGCATCTGGCAGCACATACCCCGCCAGGCTATACGTTGAAACAAATTTGCAGATTTCAGATGCCAAAAAATGAAAACCCGCTCAAGGTATTGAGTATTCTTTTATTGGCTATTTTGGCTTGCGGGCGCACTTCTGGGTTAACGCCTACGGTATCGCAGCCTCTATCTTCGGGGGAATCCTCCCATTGTATCGACCACGACAACATCAGCCGCAGCTATATTCTGTACACTCCGGCTTCCATGGATTGGAGCAAGCCGGTTCCGGTTGTGTTGGTTTTTCATGGGGGGACGGGAAATGCGGAGTTATATTCCATCATCGGCGGCGGGCATGCCTGGCCCGAAGGGCAAAAAGCAAGAGCAGGCTCCGACCTCCCTACCAACACCATTACGGCATCACAGGTGATTTGGGAATTTTTTGACGCGCATCCCATGCCCTAAAATTCAGAATGTAGTTATCAATGCGTACACAGCAACCTTGAGTTAAAGCGTCTCTAGGCGAACAAATGCTGGAGGGCAGGGGAGGGCCGCAGCCAGCAGTTTCCGGAAGGCCCCCATGCCGACAGGGGATCTCTGCACCCATTTGAGTAAATGCGCCGGGCAGCCCGAACGGCAGTCGCTGGCCCCAAAGCCTGTGAACGGGACGCTGTAATGGGGGTGTTTTGCCAATACCTGCGCCCACAGGCACTCCACCGGATTTTCGATTGTTCCCATAGCTTCATCGATGAGATAGGCATAGGCGCTGATTTGCGCAACGGCGCGCAAATAATCAATGTGCCAGTGCATTTTTGTGCCCCCGCGCAGATGACGGCCCAGCCGCGCCCGCACACCGCCGGGGCCGCGCCCGCTCCCTAAATATATATAGTATCCCGCTGAAAATTGCGCTTCGCCGGATGCGCCGACGCGGATGCGGGTGTTTTTTGGTAGCCATAAAAACAAGGCATAACTGCCGGATAAGGAGGGAAGATCATGCATCAAAGAACCTTAAGCGCTTGACAGACCCGTGCTATAATTCTGCCTAATGCTCCACCCGGGAACCTATTTGCCCGAAAGCAGAGACTGATGAAAAATTTGCATGAACCGGTATTGGTGTTGAACGCCAATTTCGCGCCCATCAATGTGTGCTCAACCAAACGAGCCATTGTCCTGATGCTAACTGGAAAAGCCAGTCTAGTGCTTAATGGGCGCGGCGTGATCCAATCGGTCTCGCAAGCATTCCCCAGACCTTCGATTATTCGTTTAGGGATGATGATTAAACGCCCCCGCCCGCAAGTGAAATTGAATAAACGCGAAATTTTTCGCCGAGATGACTACACTTGCCAGTATTGCGGGCAACACAAGAAAAACCTGACCGTCGATCATGTGATCCCGCGCCGCTTGGGGGGCGATCACTCTTGGGAGAACCTGATCACCGCTTGTGCGTCCTGCAATCACCGCAAGGGGGGGCGCACGGCTGAGCAGGCGGGCATGCGGTTGTTGCATCAACCCCATGAGCCTTCATCGTCGGCACAGTATATTTTTGGGAAGTATATTTCCAACAATGAAGAATGGCTGCCTTTCTTGTCGGGTTGGTAGGCGCATTCCCCCTTAAAACAAAATTTCCATAAAATCTTCGACCAGCGCGACGCGCTTAGAGTAGGCTTGCTGCGCTTCAAGAACAAGTTGTTGAAGGTCTGGGTCCCGAACATTGTAGTGAATTAAATACAAGGATTGGGCGCCGGCGCGTTGGGCGACTTCACCGGCTTGAAACGCCGATGAATGCCCCGGCGCTTGCCCGGTGGCTTCGTGGAGAAAGACAGCGGCATTGGCGGATAATTCTTCGACGGCGGCGCAGGGTTGAGTATCGCAGGAATAGGCCAGCGCGGTACCGGCGAGAAGGTTTTCGACGCGCAGCCCGATGGTGGGGATGAGATGTTCAACGGGGGATGAAAAGACGCGAAACTCATCGTTTTCGAGGACCAGGGTCATTTTCTCGGCCGGTACCGTGTGGAAGGTCACCGGGAAGAATCCAGGCCACTGCGACCAGCCAAATGCTTCCATGAGCGCTTCGGTGCGTGTCACCGTGTGCTCCAGCCCATAGATTTTCAAGGGCCGTTGCCGTCCCAGCAGCCACATGTTCATCAACAACAAGGGGACGCCAGAAACATGATCGGGGTGAAAATGGGTGAGAATTAAGCTTGACAAGCGCTCGAAATTCAGACCGGCCTGTTTCAGGCGCACAATTGGATTGCCTGCACAATCCACAAGGATAAAATCTTGTGACCCTTGAATAGCCAAATGGGCATTTTCGTGTTGCTCATCGGCTATCGAGTTCGCTGAACCTAAAATGATAACTTTCGCCATTGTATTGAGGCTGATTGCTTCAGCCCGACCTCTTTTCTAATCGCTTGTGTTTGATGATGTAGACGCGCGCGTATTTTGTATTTTATAGCATAAGAAAAATTGCCGCATTTGAGTGCATAAGGGCTATCAGCGATTTATGCGGAAAAAACTAGAATACCGCTCCGCTTGCGGCGGGGTTCTTCATTGTCCGAAGACGCGCAGCACGACCTCAGGAGTGATGAAGATTTCCAGGATGGCCGCGCCCAATAAGAGCGGGGCCACAAGTAATAGGATTACTTTTGCCCATTCGGCCAACGATTGAAGCAACGCCTCACCGATTGTGCGGCCGCGTGCCGGTGTAGATAACGTTGCACCCAAACGGAGAATGGCGGCCCCTGCCAGGGTGATTGCCGGAATTTCTAATATGCCGTGCGGGAGGATGAAGGCCCCCAGGAATAGCCCCGGAGGGAGACCTGCACGGGCAGCCGTGACTGTAAAATAGCCGATGATGATAAACGGCAGCATGAGCACAATTAAGCCCATCACGCCAAAGGAAAAAATGCCCAGCCCGGTGGCGAGCAAAATGACGCGTAAGTTATGCATCCATACCAGGGGAATGCTCTTGATGGAGAAAAAACGCAGCGCCTCGAAGCCTTCAACGCCTTGCACAAAGCCATCTTGCAGGTTGTCGAGGTTCATGAGGCCTGACGGCAAGATAAAGACATTGGCTTGTTGCGCGCCAATTAATGCGCCGCCCAGCAAAGAGAAGAACGCCAATATTAGCGGTAGCTTCACACTCGCCAGGGTGCGCTTGATTTCTTGCTGCCACCACTGAGTTAGCGAGCCGGTTTCCCCGGTGAAGGTCTTCCAAAACACGCGCCAACTCCACTTTAGGTTAAGCATATCCAACTCGCGTCCCAATAACTCTTCCCGATTGAAGTAGGCAATCCCGGTGCGGATCAGCAGCCCGGCAATTAAAATTTGCCCAAAGATCGCCCACCAGAGTACGTTGTAACGTGCCCAGAACATAATCATGCTTTCACCGACCAACAACATTGCCATTGGCACAATAATAAAGGATGCCAGCAAATTGGCGGCCCGTGCCGAGGTGGCCTGAGACGAGATCACCACCGCGCCGCTGACCATTAGCAGTGTTTGCACGGTGGTTAGGGCCACTACCTGCACCAGCAATATGGGATCGGGCAGCCAGCCGACTTGCCGGTACACGCCAGCCAGGTACACAATGATGCCTAAATAACTAGCCAGCAATGGAGGCAGCATCACCGCCAACAGTTTGCCAAAGTAGAGTTGCAAATCAGTCAATGGGCTGGAGAGCAATGGCTCGATGCTGCGGCGTTCTTTTTCGCCGACGAAACTCTCCAGGGCGATGACCAGCGAAACTGAGATTGGGAAGAAGCCCACCACCATGAGCAAGAACGGGATGAGCCGGTCGCCAATGATGGGCGCACCATATTCCTCTACGAAACTAACCGCCTCGCGAGCGGTGAAATTCATCAGGCCGGGGAAGAAGAGCGTCAGCACCAGAATGGGCAGCAAGATGCGCCAGTCGCGGAATTGATCGCGAATCTCGCGGCGGGTAATAATGAGTGCCGGGCGCAGTCTAGTCCACATGGTGCAGCGCCTCACTTTCCGGTGTACCAACCGCCTCGATATAAACTTGCTCTAAACTGCGTGGCACGGCGCTTAACGCCATCACGGGGATATTTTGTTTCAATAAGGCCTGCAATACGCGGGGATTGTCTTGTTCGGGCTGCGCGGTACGGAAGCGCAGCCAGTTTGATCCCTGGGCGCTGATTATCACACCTGGGGGCAGGTTGGCAGGATTGCCGTTGAGTGGCGTTGCCAGTCGAACTTCGAATTCTCCCGGCCCAAGCAGCATTTGTTTCAGCGCCAGCGGTGATCCTTTGGCAATGATTTTGCCGCGGCGGATGATGGCGATCTGATCGGCCAGTTCTTCTGCTTCGGCCAGATTGTGCGTGCAGATGATGATGGCCCGGTCTTCGGAGCGCAGCGCTCGAATGGCGTCTCGCACTAAGCGGGCGCTTTCGGGATCCATTGCTGAAGTTGGCTCGTCGAGTAATAATACCGGCGGGTTGTGCAAGAGCGCCCGCGCTAAGGCTAGTTTTTGCCGCATTCCCTTAGAATATTCTCCAATGCGCCGCTGGCGTGCTTCGGCCAGTCCAAAATGTTCTAGCAGCTGGGCAATACGTTTTTGGCGCAGGGCTGTCCTCATGCTGTATAACTGCCCAAAGAAGTCGAGATATTCCTGAGCGGGCATACGGGCATAAAGCCCGTGGTTTTCTGTCAGTACGCCAACTGCGGCGCGCACTTTCTCGGCGTTGGCGACCACATCGTATCCGGCAATTTTTGCCCAACCCCGGGTCGGGCGCAATATGGAAGTCAGCATGCGCACGGTGGTGGTTTTTCCGGCTCCGTTGGGGCCAAGCAAAGCCAAAACTTGGCCGGCCTTTACGTTAAAGCTGATCTCGTCTACGGCCAGAAAATCTTCGAATCGCTTGGTGAGGGCTTGTGCTTCGATCATGTTGTATGGGGAAAATGTTGCTGCCAGATATGATGAGTCATGATGATTTTCGGTAATGCCGCTGGAAAAGCACCCCGGCGGAGATCAGGGCGATAGCGGCCATAAAGGTTTGATTGGCGTTGATCCCACCGAGTTGGGCCGAATCGAGGCGCAAGAATTCCAGAAGAAAGCGCCCCAGCGGATAGATGATGAGATACGTCAAGAGAATATCGCCATCAATCAGGCGCTCGCCGAATTTGCGCCCCAGCCACAGCAGCAATAGCATATTAGCCAGATTCCAAAGCGACTCGTACAAAAAGGTGGGATGAAAGTAGGTGAATTGTTCGAAGCCGGGCACGCGATGGGCCGGGTCGATAAAGATGCCCCAGGGCACATCGGTCGGGCGGCCATACAGTTCCTGATTAATGAAATTGCCCCAGCGCCCGATGGCCTGCCCTAAGGCTAGCGAGGGGGCGACAAGATCGACCCAAACGGCGAAACTCACCTTGCGTTTACGGCAATACCAATATAATGCCAGTGCGCCGCCGATCACCGCGCCGGGGATGCCCAGGCCACCGTTCCACACTGCGATAGCATCCAGCGGGTGACGAAGGTAATATTGAGTGGTGATGCCTTGCTCTACCATTGAGGGGGGCGGTGTGAAGATGTGCCACAGCCGCGCCCCGATGACACCGGCGATCAAAATCCAGGGCAGGCTGTCCCAGACAAATTCCGGATCTTGACCCTTGCGGCGGGCCTGATAAGCTGCCAGCCAGGCGCTCAGCACCGCCCCGGTGACAATGATGATGCCGTAAAATCGAAACTCGAATGGGCCAATGTTAAATCCTACAGGCATGGTTATCTCTCATTTTCTCGCATGATCTCATGGGCCTGGCCGCGCACATAGAGAATGCGTTGCAGGGCAGTAATGTTAGCCAGCAAGGCAATAATGCCTACCCCGATGGTTGGGACATTGAAGACTAAAGAAGGAACCAGCACCACATATCGCTCCAGGCGCGTAAGAATACCGACCTTGGCGGCGTAATCGAGGGCTTCGGCGCGGGCACGCACATACGATACCAGTACCGACCCTGCTGCAGCCAGGTAAACCAAACCGCTGGCAAGCCAATCGCCCGCTTGCAGGTAGTATAGAAGCAACCCCAGATAAATGACCAGTTCTGAATAGCGGTCGGTGACGGAGTCGACAAACGCTCCAAATGTGGAAGGCTCACCCCGCAGCCGCGCCATTGTGCCATCCAGAGCATCAATTGGCCCCATGACCAAAATCACTAGCCCACCCACCAGCATGTTGCCCTTCATTAAATAATAGGCGCCGACTACATTTCCTGCTAGTCCGATAATCGTGAGCATGTTGGGCGTCAGCCCCAGCCGATTCAAGAAGGCGGCAATCGGATCTAAAATTCCTTTGAAAAGTGCCCGCATCATATCGGTGAAGGTTTGTGGTCTGTCTTGTTCTTCAGCCAGTTGGGTCACAATGGTTTCCTGCCTTTCAATGAATATCGAAACTTGGGAATGTTGTGAACTCAAGTTTCGGCCTTTTGGCGCCAGGGAAAAACGCCGGGATTGGAAATGGTATGCTATCGCGCGGAATCAGGGCTGTCAAGCGGCATCAGCCCAGCACACCCATCAGGTCTTCATCTTCACCAATAAGTACGTCACGCTCGCGTCCGCCGCCCTCAGAGGGGCCGACAACGCCGAGGTCTTCTAACTCGTCCATCAGCCGGGCGGCACGCGGATACCCGATGCGCAATTGGCGTTGAAGCATGGATGTGCTGGCGCGCTGCGTTTGTTGGATGAGTTTGATGGCTTGCTCAATCAGGCCGTCACGATCGGAGAGTACGGCATCTTTCTCCAGCATTTGCTCCCAGGGGGGTGCGGCGTCTTCATCGGTTTCGGTTTCCTTTTGCCAATGATTGACGACTTTCTCCAACTCCTGATCAGTGATCCATATACCCTGAATACGAATGGGACTGCCCGCTTCGGGCGGCAGGAAGAGCATATCGCCATTGCCTAACAAGTGCTCGGCTCCGGGGGTATCTAATATGACGCGCGAATCAACCGATGACGCCACTGCGAATGACATACGCGCCGGGAAATTGGCCTTGATTAACCCGGTGACCACATCGGTGCTGGGGCGTTGTGTTGCCACAACCAAATGAATGCCGGTGGCGCGCGCCATTTGCGCCAGCCGCACCAGGTTGTGTTCGGTCTGTTCCGGGGCAGACATCATTAAATCGGCCAACTCGTCGATCAGCACGACAATGCGGGGCATGATTTCGGCATCTTTGCGGCGCCCGACTTTGCGGTTATAGGTATCAATATTACGCGAGCGCGACTCTTCCAAGAGCATATAGCGCCGATCCATCTCGGCCACCACCCAGCGTAAAACACCAAGAATCCGCTCTAAGTCGGTTTCCACTTTGCCATACAAGTGCGGCAGTCCGTTGAAGCGAATCAGCTCCACCATCTTAGGATCAATCATCACCAAGCGCAGTTCGCGCGGCGAGTTATTCATTGCCAGGCAGGTCGTGATCGCGGCAATGCTGACCGACTTTCCCGAACCGGTTGTCCCGGCGATGAGCAGGTGTGGCATGGTTGCCAGATCGGCCACGACGGCCTCGCCGGAGACATCGCGCCCCAGGGCAATGGCAAGGGGTGGCTTGACCTTATGAAAGGCCGCCGACTCCAAAAGAGGCCGCAGGCGTACAATGGCCGAACGGGCGTTGGGCACCTCGATGCCCACATAGGAGCGCCCCGGCACAGGGGCTTGAATGCGCAGGCGCTCGGCGGCTAACGACAGGGCCAGATCGCGCGACAAACCCGAAATTTGCGAAACGCGTACCTTGCGCATGCGGGCGATCTCGTCTTCGGTTGCCCCGGCTTTTTCAATATACCCTGGCTCAACGGCAAACTGGGTCACCGTTGGCCCAATTTGGAACCCAACGACCTTAGCGGGAATGCCAAATTCGGCCAGAGTTTGCTCAATCATCCCGGCGCGCTGGTTGATGTGCCGCTCACTGGGGAGTTGCGAACGCTCAACATCCAGCAGGTGCATGCCGGGTAAGTTTTCAGGGCGCGGCAATGGGGCTGCCGGGCGTTCTTCTTTGGTTGGCTCAACTTTGAAGCGTTTGCGGAATTCGGGCGCCACTTGAGGGCCTTTTTTGCTTTGTGGGCGGGGCGCGGCTGAGAGATTTTCGGCATTTTCAAGCGGGGCAACACTGACCGCCGGGGATGCGGATCCTGGGATGCTCCGAGCCTGTTCTGTTCTCAACACTTTCTCAATTAAGCTGCTCAACCGCCCTGCCAGATCCAGCCCGACGACGAGGAAAACAACCAGCAGCAATAGCGTCACCGCCAGCGCCCAAAAAGGGTTGAGCAGCAGACCCAAGATTTCGGCCAGCCCCCAGCCGACCAGCCCGCCATCCAGCCCCCTTTCGGCGCGCTCTAGTGATTTCTCATTGAGCAAGGTCATCAGCGCCAAAAAGGCAAAAGCGGCTCCCTCCAATGCAAAGACCCGCATCCAGCGCACAGAGGGGGCGTCTTCGTTTTTGCGCCGCAGCATCGCAAGCCCTATTGCACCCAATGCCAGCGCCACAAAAAACGCTCCCCATCCCAGCCATCTGCGTAAGAGGGTTGTCCAGGCCACCAGTAGTGAGCCGCCCGCGAAATTTGGCGCGAACAGCCCTAATAAAGTCATTAATGCCGCCGCCAGGATCAGTACGCCAAAAATATCTCCCGCAAAGCGCTCGAAGCGCAGCCAGATCTTCAGCACAATATCGCTCCAGTGCCGCCCAGATGATGCCGGGCTATTGCTCTTTTTTGGGGAGGAGGATCGTTTTTGTGCCATTATAAATTGGGAGTTTCTTCAGGACGGGGGTGTTCGCTGCGCGAGGCGGCATAGATGCCAACGAGAATAAGTATAGCACCAAAAATCATCAGCGCTGAAGGGATCTCTTGTAAGAAGACATACGCCAAAATTGCCGAACCGATTGGTTCTCCCAGCAAAGTAATGGAGACATAGGCTGCCGAAAGATAGCGCAACGCCCAATTGAAAGTCGAATGCCCTAGCAGTTGCGGTACCAGCGCCAGCAGCACAATCCAACCGTAGAAGCGCGCCGGATACCCCAGGGGAGTCTCTCCGGCGGTGAGCATAAAAACAACCAGGAAGACGGCTGCAAAACCATATACCAGGAAGATGTAGGGAATAAGCGAAATTTTTTCTCGCAACCGCCGCCCAATAATCAAGTAGCCTGCGCCAGTCCAGGCTCCCGCCAAAGCCAGGAAGTCGCCCAAAAATGCCTCCCCAGCTACAAATTCAGAAAGCGGCGGGCATTGCAGCGAGGTTCCGCTTAGGGTGCAAGAATCACTCAGGCCAACAATGGTGCCTCCCAGTAATGCCAGCCCCATCCCCACAAATACCGGGCGGGCGACCGGCTCACGGATAGTTAACGGAGCGAGCAGCGCCACCCACAACGGTGAAGTGCTGACCAGCACGACCGAACTGGCTACGGTGGTGTATTCCAGCGAGGTGATCCAGGTGGCAAAGTGAATGGCTAGAAAGAAACCGGAAAGCAAGGCCAGAGTCAGTTCACGGCGTGTAAGCGTGCCCAATTCGGCGCGATGGCGCAATGCGGCCAGCACAGCCAGAACCATGCCCGCCACCGACAAACGACCGGCAGCAATGACAATTGAAGATGCATCGGCCTGGGCATAGCGAATGAATATAGAAGCTGTGGAGACGGCCAGAATGCCAAAGGGGATTGCAATTTGTGGGGAAATGGGAGGACGGGGCGGGGGTGTCATGCCCCTGATTATACTTGACGAACACCGCGCCCATCAACGCTGCGGCTTAGAGAAGTGCCAGCGCACTTTGCCGATCAGTATGTCAATAGAAATGGGGCCAAAGCGGGCGCTGTCCACACTGTTGGGATGTGTGCCGCGGACATGCAACTGCCCTGTCGCAGGGTCAATGTGCGTGACTTCTTTAATCATCACCCCATAGACCGGGTGCTCGAAGACGACGACATCCCCCTGTTGGATGTTTTTGCGAGACCGGGGATGGGTGGCAATGAGGACGTAATCGCCAGGGTAGAACTTAGGTGTCAGGCTATTGCCGGTGACTTTTAGAATGCGGAACATAGCCACTCCTGCGCATCTGCTTTGGTTCCGCTCGACGCGAAATTGGTTGAGCAGTTATCAGTAAAAAAGTGTGCCATTCCGGCACACTTTTTTGCTTTAAGTTATAGCGAATATTAAAGATCGGGGTAAACCATCTCCAACGCCGGGGCGTAGGGGGCTTTGGCCTTCTTGGTCTTGATGCCCTTGATGGCCCAAAAAATTTCGGCGAAGCGGTTGATGGCCTCCACAAAAGCCACGCCGGCAGCGCGGTCGGCAGTCTGGCGGGCTTTGGAACCGAGTTTCATAATCTCGAAAACAAGATCGTGTAGTTCGGGGTGGGCTTCAGCGTGTTCGGGTTTCATGAAGTCGCCCCAGATGATGCGGACTTCGTGCTTGGCCTGTTCGGCATGTTCTTCTTTAACGGCTACATAGCGCGACATGCTGTTATCGCGGGCCACGCCTTCGGCCTCCAGGCCGGCCATCAAGTCCATCATGCGCACGACGGTCAGGGCGCTGATCTGCGCTACGATGGGGTCGTAAATGCCGCAAGGCACATCGCAGTGTGCTTTGGCCTCCGCGAAATTCATGCGCCGGTCTAACGCATTAATAAGTCTGTACAACATGGTAACCTCCTGAGGGTTGTTTTGGCTTTCGGTAAGCCTGAATGAGTATATTTTTTTAGGAGTTACGCACTTGTGCAGGAATATCTTTCAGCGAATTGCGTAAGCCCTGTTTTTGATAATTTGTATCATAAATAATAAGACTATTTCTGTCAAGAAAAGGTCATTATTTTGCCGCAGAATCATAGAAAACGCTTACACTTGCACTATAATCATCTATGATGAGCCAATGGATTTACCTTTCTCCGCATTTGGATGATGTTGCCCTTTCGCTGGGCGGCCTGCTTTGGGAGCAAACTCAGGCCGGGGAGAGGGTATCGGTTTGGACAATTTGTGCCGGGGATGCGCCCCCAGGGGGGCTTTCTTCTTTTGCGGAGGGATTGCACCAACGTTGGGAGACTGGGCGCGCGGCAGTTGCGGCGCGGCGCGCCGAGGATGCCGAATCCTGTAAAATTCTAGGAGCCGCCCACCGCCATTTCCCGATCCCCGATTGCATCTACCGCCTCTCGCCACAAAGTCAGGAATATCTTTATACTTCTGAGGCAGCTCTATTTGGCCCCCTCCATCTGCATGAAAATTCACGGATAGACCAGATCGGTGAGATGCTGCGTTCAGCCATGCCCGCCGGAGCGCAGCTAGTTTGCCCTCTGGGACTTGGCGGGCATGTCGATCACCGCCTGACGCGCGCCGCCGCCGAAAAACTTGGCCGGGCCTTGTGGTATTACGCCGATTATCCCTATGTTCTCAATGTTTCCAAGTGGCCGCCGAAGAAATTGGCTCCCCAAGTGTTTTCGGTTCCAGGTGCAGGGGTGCAAGCCTGGCAAGCGGCAGTGGCTGCACATCATTCGCAGATCAACACATTTTGGGAAAGTACTACGCAAATGCAGGCAGCGATTGCCGAATTCGCTGCTCAAAATGGGGGTGTGACCCTCTGGCGGGAATAGAACATAAATTCTAAATCGCCCTTGTCATTGCGAACGAGTTATGCTAAAATGCTGCCCTGCGGCGCAAAAGAGATGCGTCCTTTTTTTATTCATGTGGCTGGTTTTGGAGGTGGTTGTATTTCTCTGCCCCTGAAATGCAACGCTTAAACAGAATAGGCCATTCATAAATGCGTGAAAGATGAAGTCCAATTAGAAGGGGCAAAGGAATTACCATGCCGCCAACATACTTGACCTCTGAAGGTTTTGAAAAACTGCAAGAAGAGCTGGACCATTTGCGCACGACGCGGCGCCAAGAAGTGGCAGAGCGTTTACGGGAGGCGCTGGAAGATGGTGACTCAGGTGTCGATGCCGATGCCGAATGCGATGCCGCACGTAACGAGCAGGCCTTCGTTGAGGGGCGTATTCAAGAACTAGAGTTATTATTGGCAAATGCCAAACTCATTAGTGAAGAGAAAAAGGCCGATACTATCCAGATCGGTACGAAAGTTACCATTCAGGAAGAAGGCTTGAAGCCGGAGAGTTACACCATTGTTGGCGCGGTTGAAGCCAATCCAGGCAATGGGCGTATCTCGAATGAATCCCCTTTGGGGAAAGCTTTGTTGAATCATAAAAAGGGCGACGAAGTCACTGTTAACGCGCCGAATGGCTCTTTTACGGTTAAAATTTTGAAAGTAGCCTAACTGGGGCTTGACCCAGCCAGCCCCGCGCGAGTAGACTCGACGCGGGGCTTTTTTATTCAATTAGGGCTTACGCAGTCCGTTGAAAAATTTCCCCGAAATATGGATGTGTGAGGCACTGCTCGCACATCCATATTTCGGGGCTTTCCTCATTGTGAGTGCGTAACTCCTATCGATTAGGAGCACGATATGATGGCTGCAGAGTACTCAAACCTTGAGCAGATCAGGCTAGAAAAAATAGACGAATTGCGCGCCGAGGGCATTGAGCCTTTCCCGCACCGTGCTGAGCGCACGCATACCAATGTGGAAGCGATTGAGGCCTTCGAAACCAGTGAGGGGGATGAAGCCGCAGAAGTTCGCGCAACGCTGGTAGGCCGCTTGCGCTCAATGCGCCCGATGGGGAAGATCACCTTCGCGCATATTGAGGATGGATCAGGGCGTATTCAACTTTTCTTCCGGGCGAATGATATTGGCAAAGAGTTGATTCAATTCTTCAACCGGCAGTTCGATCTGGGCGATTTCATGCAGGCTGAGGGAAAACTCTTTCGCACCAAAACTGGGGAAGTGACCTTGCGGGTCGAATCTTTCCGTATGCTGGCTAAGGCGGTTACCCCGCTGCCAGCGGCCAAAGATGAAGTTGTCGATGGCGAAGTGGTCCAGCACGCCACTTTGAGCGATCCTGAGACGCGTTTCCGTCAGCGCTATGCCGATCTAGCCATCAACGCCGATGTGCGTGAGATCTTCTATCAGCGAGCTGCGTTGGTGCGCGCCTTACGCGACTTCATGGATGAGCACGGTTTCCTTGAGGTAGAGACCCCCATCTTGCAGCCGATCTATGGTGGCGCTGCGGCGGAGCCGTTTACAACGCATCATAACCAACTAAAACAAGAGTTGTTCTTGCGAATTTCTTTCGAGCTATATCTCAAGCGTTTGTTGGTTGGGGGAATAGAGCGCGTGTACGAAATTGGGCGCGACTTCCGTAATGAAGGTGTTTCTTTTAAGCATAATCCTGAGTTCACTCAGTTGGAGTTCTACTGGGCCTATGCGGATTATGAGCAAGTGATGGCGTTAACCGAGCAGATGCTGGCCTATGCCGCCGATCAGGTTTTGGGCCGCCGCACGTTTACCTATGCAGGGCATGAAATCAGCCTGGAACCGCCCTGGCAGCGCATTGAGCTGCGTCGGGGCTTGATGGATGCAGCCGGGATCGATATTCAAGAGCACGCCACCGCCGAGAGTCTGGCCGCGGCGATGAAGGCCAAAGACATTGAAGCGAAGCCTGGATATACGCGCGGCAAGTTGATTGATGTGCTCATTAGCACTTGCCTGGAACCCAATTTGATTCAGCCGACGTTCCTGTACAATTATCCGCGCGATATATCGCCCCTGGCGAAGAGCATCGCCGGTGACCCACAGACGGTGGAGCGCTTCGAAGGCTTCATCGGTGGGATGGAATTGTGCAACGCCTTTACAGAACTGAACGATCCCATGGATCAAGAAGCGCGCTTCTTGGAAATGGGGCGCGATTATGCCAGCGACGATGAAGAACGCCATCCGATGGATGAAGACTATTTACGCGCCATGCGCTATGGCATGCCGCCGAACGGCGGGTTTGGATTGGGGATTGACCGCCTGGCAATGTTGTTCGCCGATAAGCACAGCATTCGGGAGGTAATTTTGTTCCCCCATTTGCGCAGCAAAGAGTAGCCCTATTTTCGGGCATTTTATATTTTGCAGGCAGTACTATTGGAGAGTGTTGTTTCGCCCGTTGGCGACTTCTTCGGGGTCGAAGATCACTTCGTCTTTGCCCATTAGTTTTTCTTGCACTTTTTCGACGACTAATTTCAAATGCCCCGGATGTTGGACGAAATCCATATCATCGGCGGGGACCGTCAGCACCGGGCAAAAGCTAAAATTATCGACCCAATTTTCATAGAGCTGATTAAGCTGTGCCAGATAATCGGGGCTGATCTTGCGCTCATAATCGCGCCCCCGGCGTTGAATGCGGCGTTGCAAAGTTGGCACCGAAGCCCGCAAATAGACAACTAAATCGGGCGGGGGCAAAAATTCGCTTAATACCTGGTACAGTTCCCAATAGGTTGTGTAATCTCGTTCGTCCATTTGCCCCTGCTGATGAAGGTTGCGGGCAAATACCTCGGCATCTTCATACACGCTGCGGTCTTGAATGACCGAAGTGGGGTGGTCAATCAACTTTCGGTGAATGCGTAAACGATGGGTGAGAAAGAACAATTGTGATTGAAAGGCCCAGGCTTTCATATCCTGATAGAAATCGGGCAGATAGGGATTTTCGGCGACTGGCTCGTAAAAGGGCTGCCAGCCCAAATATTCACATAACATACTTACCAGCGTGGATTTTCCCACGCCGATATTTCCTGCAACAGCGACGAATTTTTTCATAGATCAAATACCCTATTCTAAGAATTGCGCGCATCAGGGGATGCCGTGACAAAGTCCCCGTAAATCCCCTTGGGTGCGCCTACGAATCCGGCTTGAGGAAGGCAACCGCTTGCCCGGCATTGTTATCCATCACCAATTCCAGGTGATGGCCGGCCCGAAACGACGACACATCAATCAGGCGCAGGCTGTTTTCGAAGCCCATTTCATCGGGGGCGCGCTCCGCCAGGCGGTTGGGTGTGGTGTAGAAAAAATCTCGATTGAAGCGGACATCTTCGTCATCCAAGAAAATTGCCAGGGGATAGATATTCGCCTCAACAAGATCCTGGAAGAAATGGGTTCCAAAGGATGGCTCCGGAGCCGGGCCAATGCCTTCTCCGGCCAACTCCACCAGCGATTTCGTGTTGTAGATATCGGCATAGCGAATATTCACGCCCAGATCAGGGTTGCGCGTCCCCCAGCGTCCCGGGCCGATGCAAATGAAAGTTTCGGCTGCCAGGAGGGTGTTGATGCGGCCAATGGCCCGGCCTAACTCGGCGCGCGCCGACGGGGTGGGCAAGGCGTAGTACCCCTCCGGTACGACAAACAGCACATAGCGAATTCCTGAGACCAAGCCCTGCGGCACCATCCGTCGGGTGGAGAAAATAATCGCATCGTCCTGGATACTCTCGGGGAGATGCGCTTCTTCCTCTTCGGCATGACTTTGCGGGCGGCATTGCAAAATGGAAATTTCGATTTCTGGTTTGAGGTTGTTCATATCGACCAGATGGATGGCGAACTCCATATCCACAGGGGTTTTGTATTTCTGCTCCAGCACAGTCAGGATGCGCCGCATCCGTTCGGCCAGCGGAGTGCGCTGTAATAACGCATCGAAGGTCACGACCACATGGTTAATTTCATCTTCGGAGAGATTGCTGCGGATGGGCACCAAATAGCCCCCCTGATCGAGCTGGGCAATGTAGCGCAGCAACGGGTAGCGACGGTTAAGCACTTGATGAATCGGCAAACTTTCGAAACGGTTTTCTACCAGATTGATGGCATCTACATATTGTTGTGAATAACGCCGAATGAGTTTGGGAGCCGATTCGGGGCGCAGGTTGGGATGACTGAGCGCCACCAGGCGGGGGTAGTCATTGCCCACGCGGTCTACGGCCCGGGTTCCCAACCCCCAAACTAAGCGCAGAAAGCCGTCTTCCTGGCGAATTTGCGGAGACCAGCGGTATAGATTGCGGCTGAAGCCCACCCCGGCTGCATGCGGCAGGTAATAATCCCCAAAGCGCTCTCCCTCCACGACCTGGATCAAAATAGCCAGGCGTTCATCGTAATCTTGCAGACCCATCGCGCGGCGGTAGAGCAGCGCATCGGGGTTGAGCGCGCTGGCATACACATAGGTGATGGCGCGCGTCAGGGCGTGAAGATTTTCTTCGGGTGAGCCCTGATTGGGGCAAAAGACGCTCTCATATTTTCCGGCGAAGGAGGTGCCAAAATTATCTTCCAACAGGCTGGATGAGCGCACAATCAGCGGCTTGTCACCGACTTCTATCAAGACTTCGCGGAGTTTATCAACGATGTCGGGTGGAAATTCACCTTTGGCATAATCTTTGTGGATGTGCGGGTAATCGGCGTGGATTTGCTCTTCGGACTTGTATTTCTGATCGACCCAGTGCATCAGATCGTTATAGCTCATGAATGCGTACATCACATCGGAGGCCAGAAAATACGATTCGGGAATCCGCAAACAGCCGCGAATATCGTCTTCGGCAATCTCGCTTAAAATGCGGGTGGCCAGCAGCATCCCGGCGGCTTTGCCGCCGATTTTTCCGTGCCCGATCTTGCGTTTGCGAATTTCCAGCAAATCTCCTGCCGTAAACCAGGTTTTGGCGATTTTAATATAGGCTAATTGATCGCTAATCATCCGGCGGATGAGTACGACGATGAGTTCGTGATAGCGGTGCTGGTAGTGCGCTTTTTCATCGGGCGGCAAGTGCTCAATGGCCTGCGCTTGCTCGAAGAGCATATCTTGAGGGGCAAGCTCTGGGTTGAACGAGACTTCAATTTCATCTGCCTGAGGCACCCTTTCGGCAAGTACGTCCTTGACAATGTCTTCGAAATCTTCAAAGCGCAGGTTATAAGCGAAGTAGAAATCGGTCAGATGGGTGCGCGTGCGCGCCATGCGGATTTCCCAAATCTCTTCGGTTTCCTCCCACAATGGGTCGTGCAGCCCCTCCCGGGCTTGCGATTGAATGGCCTTCTCGCGCACCTCGGCTTCAAAGTCTTTGGGGGATAGAATCCCCCGCTCAAAGAGTTCTCGACGCATGCGGGCGCGGATGCGCGTCCGCAAAATGGGGTATTGGGCAAGCGCCAGGTAGATCCTCAAGGCGCGGTCGGTGGACGGGTTGGGTAAAGTCATGACAGTATTTGTAGCGTGTCGCGGATTATGGATACAGCACTGGCAGTCCTTTGTGCGGCTGGCAATTTGCGAGATGCCGCTCAGGACTGCCAGTATTCGGGATGTATGGGCGTGTCACGTGCCCCCGTATATCGCTTATTTCAAGATGCTTGTTTAGTTCCCCAGGTGCATGGGCATGATGACATGGATGAATTCTTTTTTGCCCACCGGGCGAATAACCCCGGGGCTGGTGTCGGTCGAGGTTTCCAGCGCCACATTGGGGCTTTTGATGACATCCAGCACTTCGCGCAAGAAACGCACATTGAAGGCGATCAAAATCGGCGGCCCGTCGATCGAGGCATCTACCACGGTTTGATTCGAGCCGGTTTCTTCCGACTGCCCCGAGATTTCCACCGTGCCGGGTTGCAATTCCCCGCCGGGCGTAATGCTGACGCGAGCAATATGCGAGCCTTCGCGGGCGAAAATTTCGGCCTGTTTGCAGGCTTTCAAAAACGCGTCGGTAGAAAGTACCGTGCGGGTTTGATGCCCGTGAGGGATGATTTGTTCGTAATCGGGGAAGGTGCCTTCGATGAGCTGCGAAGCCAGCTCATAGTTGTTGGTGCGGAAGATGACGCGCCCGCTTTGAGGAGGAAGCATCATGGTGACCTTTTCGCTGCCATCGGTGCTGATGCGGGCCAGCTCACTCAGGGCGCGCGCCGGGATGACGGCTTGAAGAGGGCGCGAGACCGGTGAAGAGAGTTCTGCAGTTCGCACGGATAATCGGAAACCGTCGGCGGCGGCGAAAGTGATTTCATGTTCCTCGACGGTTAACAGCACCCCGGTAAGAATTGGGCGCGCTTCGTCGTTAGATGCCGCCAGCACAACTTGCTGAATCATCTCTTTGAGATCGGCGACGTTAAGCTGAATACCTTCATCTAGATCGGGGGCTGGCATGGGGGGGAATTCTTGAGCGTCAATGCACTTAAGGTCCGTGTTGGATGTGCCGCAGCGAACGTTCATCGTTTGGGTGCGGATATCCAAATCCATGCTGACTTGGTCGGAGGGCAGGGTGCCTACCAGGTCGGTGAAGGTGCGCGCCGGAACTGTGGTTGAGCCTTCTTCTTGAATTTTTGCGCCAATCCAGCAGGTGATGCCTAATTCCAGGTTGGTTGCCGAAAGGCGCAGGCGGCCCTCGTCGGTGGCTACTAAAATGTTGCCCAATACAGGGAGTGTGCTGCGCGGCGACACAGCACGAGAAACGATGCTCAATCCGTGGGCAAGGTTTTCTTGCAAGACAGATACTTTCATGAAGCCCTCTCCTCCAATGTCCGGATCGTGAACCCAGGTTGTTCGGTTCGAAATTCAGGGTACATTTTGGGGTGCGCCAAAATGTGAATATTTTCCGTCAAATTGCCGTGGTTCTATGAGTATACAACGAGAAGCCTTAAAATTCCAGTTGATGAGGGCATTTGTACCCCAAATGCCC
Organism: uncultured Anaerolineales bacterium; assembly: GCA_964344175.1. Taxonomy (GTDB): domain Bacteria; phylum Chloroflexota; class Anaerolineae; order Anaerolineales; family UBA11858; genus NIOZ-UU35. The sequence goes on along the minus strand of CAYFMI010000001.1, from coordinate 99,384 downwards.
TCATCGAATGATTGCCTGACAGGGTTGGGTAATTTCTTGCTGGGGGAGATCAAGCCGGACTGAGGTTGTTCAATTTCTCGCTCAACGCGGCATTGGACGGTTCAACAAGGATGTCACCATCGGGGAAGACGATTGTGGGAACAATGCGCATCCCATTGTTAATTTTCTTCACGGTGTCTTGCTCATCCGGATTTTCGTCAATATCAATCCATTGATATTCGACCCCGCTTTTTTTGAGCACGCTCTTGGCGCGGCGGCAATCCGGACACCATTCTGTTCCGTAGACAAGGATATTGTCACCCATAGGTCACCTATCTGATCTGGCGCATACTACTACTGCATGAAAGTTAATACCGAAGGCAATAACATGGCGAGAACAATCAATATGCCAACAATGACCATCACGGTCTGTTGAGTGCTTCGTCGTCTTTTCTTTTTCTTTGCCATTTTTTTCAATCTCCTTTATGTTGTGTTTCTACCGCTGCGGTTGCTGAGTTTTTTCTGCGCACCCTGTGGATATATGTGTGATCCCGAATTAGGCTGATCTTGAAAGCCTCCGTGTTGCAATCAATGCGATTGCCGTTTTTGAATCGCTGTGCTAATTTTATCCTCTAAATCATCAATGGTCACCGGTTTAAAGAGATATCCGTCCGCGCCCAGAGCGGTGGCTTCGTTGACACTGGCGTCAGCAACCTCAGAAGAGAGCATAATTACAGGGAGGTCGTCTAAGTCGGGGCGGCTGCGCACGTATTTTAACAAATCCATCCCAGAGACAATGGGGATGTTAATATCAATAATCATAATGTCTGGGCGTTCGTTTTTCAAGAGTACTTTGGCTGCGGAGCGGCACTCCAAGAAGGCGCGGGTATCATAATCGAGCAGCCGCAGAAGCAGCCGAATCGCCTGGATCATTTCGCCATCGTCTTCGATATACCATGCCGTTTTCATCGCTCACTCCTTGCTGTCTGCGGTCTGTTGTCAGACGCGCTTACTGCAAATGTGCCTTCACTGCCGCGGCTGTGCTGGCGTTCATCTTTGGGGCTTGAGTCAGCTCATCTTCGGAGGCCTGCCGAATTGCATCTATCGAGCCGAAATGTTTCAGCAATGCCTTACGGCGCGCTGGGCCAATGCCGGGAATGCTGTCGAGTTGTGAAGCGATGCCCAGTTTTGAGCGCCGCTTGCGGTGCGCTGTGATAGCAAAACGATGTGCTTCGTCGCGGATGCGTTGAACCAAGTATAACCCTTCTGATTTGCGCGGCAGCATAATGGGGCGATCTTGCCTGGGGACGAATAACTCTTCTTCACGTTTTGCCAACCCCACCACAGGGACGACGTCCAGCAATCCAAATTCGTCGAGTACTTTCACCGCCCGGCTGAGTTGACCTTTCCCGCCATCTACAATAATGAGATCCGGCAGCGTAGAAAATGAGCGGTCCACTTTTTGCGAGGTGGCCGACCTGTCGGCCACGATGTCTTGAGCCGTTTTCCAGCGCCGGAAACGGCGGGTGAGGGTTTCTTCCATGCTGGCGAAATCATCTGGGCCGGTCACCGAGCGAATGTTGAAACGCCGGTAGTGCTGTTTGTTGGGCACGCCCTGCTCAAAGACCACCATGCTGCCCACCATCGCCACGCCCTGCGTGTTGGAAATATCGAAACACTCGATGCGCGCCGGGGCGCGGGGGAGTTCCAGGGCTTCGTGCAGTTCAGAGAGCGCCAGAGTTTGGCGGTGTTCGTCGGCCTGCCATTGTGCTTGCAGGGCAGTCAACGTATCGGCGGCGTTTTCGGCGGCCATTTCGACCAGCTCGCGTTTTTGGCCGCGCTGGGGAATGTTAATTTTGACCTTTTTGTCACCGCGCCGGCTGTTGAGCCATTGACGGATGATTTGGGCTTCTTCAACTTCGTGAGGCAGTAGAACCTGTGGCGGGACGGTGGGCGTTTGATCGTAAAATTGTTTGATAAATTCGGCAATCACGCTGGCATCGGGGTTGTCGTCGGTGCCTTCCATCAGGAAATATTCGCGCCCGACCAACTTGCCACCGCGAATGAAAAAGACTTGTACGCAGGCTTCTCGTTCTGAGCGCGCCATCGCGATTACGTCGGTGTCGGCGTAATCGGAGGACAAGACAATTTTTTGGCGGGCGACGATCTGCTGAATAGCCTGGATTTGATCGCGCAGCGCGGCGGCCTGTTCGAAGCGCAAGGTTTGTGAGGCTGTTTGCATTTCGGCTTGCAGGCGGTCAAGGATGCCATCGGTGCGGCCGCGCAGGAAATTTGCCAGGCTGCGGATCATGGCGCGGTATTCTTCTTGGCTGGTCGCGCCGATGCACGGCCCGGTGCATAATTTGATGTCGTAATACAGGCAGGCGCGCTGATCTGTTCCGGTAATTTCGCGGTTGCAGGTCAGGTAGGGGAAAATGCGTCGCAGCACATCCAGGGTTTGGTGAACGGCCCAAACACCGGTGTAAGGCCCAAAGTATTGTGAGCCGTCTTCTACGACCCGGCGGGTGACAGTCACTTTGGGGTAGGCATCTGCCCAATGGATTTTGATATAAGGGTAGCGCTTGTCATCCTTAAGACGCACATTGTAATAGGGCTTGTGCTTCTTTATCAGGTTCATCTCCAGGATGAGGGCTTCCAGCTCCGAGCCGACTACAATCCACTCGATATCGGCAATATGCTTCACCAACTGGCGCGTGCGCGGGTGTTCTTGCGCACTATTATGGAAATAGGAGCGCACCCGGTTGCGCAAGTTGACCGCTTTCCCAACATAGATCACCTGGCCCTTGTTATTCTTCATCAAATAGCAGCCGGTCTTTGTGGGAATGGAATCTAGAATCGCCTGGAGATTTTCCGGAATTTGCATGGTAAAACAAATTCTAACATAGCAAATATGGTATCCTTCCCCCACATCTGGTGACGACCCCAGAGATTACTAAATAGTCAAAATTCTTCAGGATAGGTGGTCCTGGCCAATGGAGAGTGTTTATGCTCAAAGCGGTCTGTGTCTATTGCGGCTCGTCCGATAAAATTCCTAAACCCTATATAGAAGCGGCCTACACGATGGGGAAGGCAATTGCTCAGCAGGGAATGACCATCGTCTATGGGGCGGGCAGCACCGGAATGATGGGGGCTGTTGCCGATGGGGCCTTGGAACTCGGCGGTGAGGTGATCGGTGTGATCCCCGAATTCTTTAATACCCCCCAGCTTGCCCATGATCGTTTAAGCCGGGTCGAAGTCGTCGAGACCATGCACACGCGCAAAACGCGCATGGCCGAACTTGCCGACGCCTTTATTGCCCTGCCCGGGGGGTTAGGCACCTTCGAAGAACTTTTCGAGATCATCACCTGGGCGCAGATTGGCCTGCACCGCAAGCCGGTAGGATTGCTCAATACGCGGGCGTATTACAGCCCGCTGATGGCTTTTATTGAGCATGCTTATATAGAAGGGTTTTTGTACAGCGAACACCGTCGGCTATTCACGCATGCCGACAACGCTGAAGAGCTATTGGATGCCTTGAAGGACTTCCAGCCGCCGGAGGGGTTGGCGCGCTGGGTCGAACGCGATGGGTAAACCGAAGATAAAGACAACACCAAGCCCCCAACCATCATCCTGCTATACGATTGGCGCGAGCAGTTGACCTGATGGATGGTAGTGGCATAAATCTGGCAACGCCTAAGCGCGAGTTCATTTTTAGAAACTGTCAAATCTGCGTAAGACCTGACACTATGAAATTCCATTATCGTATCATGATTAGTATTCTACTGGCCCTGATATTAGGAGCCTGCACTCGCACCTGGGATAGCGAAACAGCTCCCTGGGCCACGCTGAGCAGTTCCCTGACACAGACACCCGCCGCGAGTGAGTCTGCTAACCCGTACAGCACGGCGCGCCCGCCGGGGTCGCCGGTATTATCCCCCACGCCCGATGCGCCGCACCCCATCCCTGGCTTACGCTCATCTCCCGAGCAGTATGCCGTACAGCCTGGCGACACTCTGGGAATCATCTCGCAAGAGTTCGGGGTTTCTGTAGAGGCGATTGCCGAGGCCAACAGTCTCAGCGACATTAATATTCTGGAAGTTGGGCAGATTCTCGATATTCCCGCGCCGGAGCCGGTCACGACCGGCCCCCGTTTCAAAATCATCCCGGATTCGGAATTGGTCGCCGGGCCGGTGACCGCTTACTTCAGCGTCCCCGATTTTGTGTACAGCCAGGATGGGTACTTGGTTCGTTTCGAAGAAGAGGTCGAGGGCGTGATGCTCAACGGCTTTCAGATTGTGCAGCGCATTGCCCTGGATTATTCGATCAATCCGCGTTTGTTGCTGGCCGTGCTGGAGTATCAGAGCGGCTGGCTGACCAACCCCAACCCGCAGAGCTATACCCTCAGCTACCCCCTGGGGTGGGAGGATATTAGCCGTGAGGGGTTGTACAAACAACTGGCCTGGGCGGCGAATGAACTCAACCGTGGTTATTATCTCTGGCGGGTGAACGGCGTGGCGAGCTGGGTGCTGCCCGATGGCGCGGTAATTCCAGTTGACCCAACCATTAACGCCGGCACGGCTGCTTTGCAATATTTTTTCTCAAAGTTCTATTACGCCGAAATTTGGGAGCGCACCGTCACACGCGGCGGATTTTTTGCCGTGTATGAAGAACTCTTCGGCTATCCTTTTGATTATGCTTATGAGCCGCTTTTGCCGCCCGGATTGGAGCAGCCCGCCTTGTCGCTGCCTTTCGAAGGCGGGGCGGAGTGGGCCTTCACCGGCGGCCCGCACGGGGGGTGGGGGGATGGCTCGGCCTGGGCAGCGCTGGATTTTGCCCCCTATGGTGAGCCTCTCGGTTGTGTGCAAAGCGAAGCCTGGGTGACAGCCATGGCCGATGGCCTGATTGTGCGTGCTGAGAATGGCGCCGTGGTGCAAGACCTGGATGGTGACGGCGATGAGAGTACCGGCTGGACGCTCTTGTACATGCATATCGAAACCCGCGACCGCGTCGCCGTTGGCACAAATTTAAGTGTTGGCGAGCGTGTTGGGCATCCCTCCTGCGAAGGCGGCATTTCTACGGGAACGCATGTCCATATCGCTCGACGGTATAATGGTGAGTGGATTCCTGCCGACCAGGCGATTCCCTTCGTATTGGAGGGTTGGGTCAGTCAAAGCGCGGGCAACGAATATGACGGGGCGCTGGTGAAAGGTGAGCGCACATTAATCGCCGAGAACGGCTTCATCCCTGAGAATCTAATTTCCCGATAGAAAGTTGCACGCTGATCTCAAGACCATGCGAAAAACTCTCCCCCTTTTTCTTCTGATCCTTCTCACGGGTTGCAGCCTTCCCGATCAACAGTCGCCCGCCTTTGTGGCGCCTTCCGATTTCGAGCCGACCATTACGTCGCGTCTTGCCGCAACGCTGCCGGCGGTCGAAACGTCGTCTCCCGCGCCAGATGTTGAAGAGTCAGAAATTGCAGCCGCGCCGACCGACATCCCCGCCACCACAGAGCCAACGGCTACGCCGCTGCCATTGCCCAGCCAAACCCCCACCATCGAGCCGGTCAGCGGCGGGCCGCTGCTCTATTACACCCAGGCGGGCGACACTCTCGAAGCCCTTGCGGTGCGCTTCGGCGTCACGATGGACGAGATCGATTCCACCGGGGTGCTGCCAGAGAGCGGTTTCATCAACCCCAATCAGTTGCTCATCATCCCGCAGCGTTTTGGCAACACGACTTCTTCAGAACACCTGCTGCCCGATAGTGAGTTTGTATACACGCTTTCTTCAATTGACTTCGATGTAGCGCGCTTTGTGTACGATGCCGGGGGCTATTTGCGCAACCACCATGAGTACCTGGGCACGGCGGGCGAATCGTACGGTGGAGAAATCGTCTGGCAGGTGGCATTGGATAACTCGGTCAACCCCAAATTATTGCTGGCGTTGTTGGAATATCAGAGCGGCTGGGTATATGGGCAGCCTGCCACACTGGCCGAACAAGATTACCCTCTGGGAGAAATTGGCTTAAGCTATAAAGGATTGCTGCGCCAGCTAAAATGGGCGGTTAATCATCTCTCGGTGGGGTATTACGGTTGGCGTGAGGGACGTTTGAATCAAATCACCTTTACCGACGGTGTTACCGCCTATCTCGCCCCAGACCTGAACGCCGGTACTGTGGCTTTGCAATACTATTTTGCTCAGATTTATGATAGTCAAACCTGGTTGGCCGCCCTCGACCCGGAGAATGGATTCCCGGCCCTGTACGAGCAAATGTTCGGCAGCCCCTGGACGCGTGCCCAGGTGGTCGAGCCGCTTTTCCCGCCAGAATTAATTCAGCCCGATTTGGAATTGCCTTTTCTGGTAGATCGCATGTGGAGCTATACCGGCGGCCCGCATGGGGCCTGGGAGAAAGATGGTTCCTGGGCAGCCATCGATTTCGCGCCTGCCACGACCGTCAGCGGGTGCGTGGATTCGGATGCCTGGGTGACGGCTGCTGGAGATGGGGTGATTGCCCGTTCGGAGCGCGGCATTGTAGTACTAGACCTTGACGGCGATGGTTTTGAGCAAACCGGTTGGGCGTTGGTATATTTGCACATTGCCACCGAGGGCCGTGCCGGGGAGGGGCGCTTAATCAAAGAAGGGGATCTGATCGGGCATCCATCCTGTGAGGGCGGCTATGCCACCGGCACACATGTCCATCTTGCTCGCAAATACAACGGCGAGTGGATGGCCGCCGACGGGCCAATCCCCTTTGTGCTGGGCGGTTGGATGGTACACGCTGGCGATGCTCCTTACAAAGGCGCCCTCACCCGCGACGGAGAAACTATCACCGCCAATCAGTTTGGCGCGTTTGAAAGCCGCATCGTGCGCGAGCGCTAAAAACTTACCGTTGATAAAGTCAATTCTATGGGGGATGGGATACAATCGTGTCATGCGTAATAACATCTTATTATTATGGGTATTCGCTTTCACAGCCATTTTGTTGAATGGCTGCGCGCCATTGGTTGAGCAAACTCCGACGCGTCAACTTCAATCGACGCCGATGCCTATTCCTTCGGAAATACCCGTGACTCCAACCCAGACGCAAACCGTTGCTGCGACCCTGGAATCACAATCAACCCTTTCCCCTATGCCATCGGCAACACCTCAGCCGACACAGCGACCGGCATCCTGGGTGCTGCCCGACGCCGAGTTGGTCTATTCGCCCGCGGTGCTTGGTTTTGATGTGGCGGATTATCTGCTCGAAGGTGGTGGCTTGCTGGCTGAGTATGAGCAATACCTGATGATCACCGGTTGGACAAGCGCTGCCGAAATCATCAGCCGCGTTGCCCTGGAGAATTCGATCAACCCCCGCGTGTTGCTGGCTTTGTTAGAACTGCAAAGCGGTTGTGTGCTGGGGCATCCCGCTGAGGGCGAAGATTTTGATACCGCTATGGGAGCCGATACCTACTATCGCAAAGATCTCTACGGCCAACTCATTTGGGCTGTGCATGCCCTTTCGGAGGGGTTCTATGGCTGGCTGGATGGCTCACTCAGCGAAATCTCATATCCCGATGGTACAATTTTGCGCCCAGAAACGGATGCCAACGCCGGGAGCGTAGCCGTGCAATATTTCTTTGCCCAGCTCTACGACCCGATGGGCAGTGAGCAAGCCCTGCGAAAGTTCGAGCAGCTCTACTCGACGATGTTTGGCGACTCGTGGGCGCGCGTCGATGAGTTCGGGATGTTAATTCCGGAGGGCCTGGAACAACCTGATTTGACCCTGCCCTTCGAGCCGGGGCGAACCTGGGCACTGACCGGCGGCCCGCATAAAGCTTTCGAAGGCAATGGCCCCCTGGCAGGTTTAGATTTCGCCCCGCGTATGGATGTAAGCGGGTGCGTACCCTCGATCGAGTGGGTGGTCGCCATGACCGAAGGCTTGATTGTGCGCTCAGAGTTTGGTACAGTGATTCAAGACCTGGACGGCGACGGCCACGAACAAACCGGCTGGGTGCTGATGTACCTGCACATTGCGACCGATGAGCGTGTTCCGACGGGAACCTATTTGCAAGCCGGGGAACGTGTTGGGCATCCCTCCTGCGAGGGCGGCCGCGCTACGGGCACGCATGTCCATATTGCCCGTAAATACAATGGCGTGTGGATGGCCGCCGATGGGGCGTATCCCTTCATGTTAGATGGCTGGACAGCCTATGCCGGAGATAACGCCTATTTGGGCGGCCTGACTCGCGGCGAAGACATAGTAACAGCCCATCAATTTGGTTCGGCGGTCTCGCGGATTACGAGAGATACAAGCCCCTAATCAGTAGTTTGCTTCATAAATATATGATCCGTATTCTGAAATCCACGCTTCCTGTTATCTTTGGGTTGGCTGCCCTGCTTCTTTCTGGCTGCCAGCCTCCGGCTGAGTCTGTGCCTCCTACCGCGCTCAGCGCGACTCCCGCGCCCGAAGTTTTGGTATCTCCTACGCCGCTGCCGGAACGTCCCCAATACGAACCGGCGCAACTGGTGGATTATAGCGCTCAAAGCGGCGATACACTTCTCGCGCTGGCAGCGCATTTTAATACCACCGTGGCCGAAATTCTTGAAGCCAACCCCATCATTCCAGGTGATGCAACCACCTTGCCGCCGGGCATGCCCATGCAGATCCCAATTTATTACAAATCGCTGTGGGGAACGCCCTTCAAAATTTTGCCAGACAGCTTGTTCGTCAACGGCCCTGCGCAGGTGGATTTTGATACCCAGGCTTTCGTGGATGAGCAACCCGGTTGGCTGCGCGATTTTAAAGATTATGTCGGTGGCGCTAATCGCACTGGGGCGGGGATTGTGGATTATGTGGCGGGGAATTTCAGCATTAGCCCGCGCTTGCTGCTGGCATTGTTAGAGTATCAAACGGGGGCGCTTACCCAGAGCAGCCTCCCCGCCAGCCTGGATGCACGCTATCCCCTGAGCTACGAAAGCCGCCGTCACAAGGGGCTGTACCTGCAACTGGTTTGGGCCGCCGATGTACTCAATAACGGTTATTATGGTTGGCGTGCCGGTCATCTGCTGACGCTCGAACTCCTCGACGGCACGATTGAGCACCCCGATCCCTGGCAGACCGCCGCCGGTGTTGCCTTGCACTATTATTTTTCCCAAACCCACGCCGGCCTGGATTATCAGCACGATATTGGGCCTGATGGATTTGCTCAGGTTTATCAAGATTTGTTTGGTGATCCGTGGGTGGCAGATCAGACGCACATTCCGGGGAGTTTGCAGCAACCGGAGATGTACCTGCCCTTTGAGGGAGGTAAGACCTGGGCCTACACCGGCGGGCCGCATACCGGCTGGGGAACCGGCGAACCCTGGGCAGCCATTGATTTTGCACCGCCGGGGGTGGCCAGTGGATGTACGAGTTCGAATGAATGGACGACGGCGGTTGCCAATGGTGTTGTGGCCCGTTCAGAAACCGGTATTGTTGAAATTGACCTGGATGGCGATGGCGACGTCCGCACCGGTTGGACGGTGTTTTATCTGCATATTGCCACCCGCGACCGTGCCCCGCTGGGCCAGGTTGTTTCTGCTGGACAGGCCATCGGGCATCCGTCCTGCGAAGGCGGCACAAGCACCGGTACGCATATCCACATTGCTCGTAAATTCAACGGGGAGTGGATTGCTGCTGAAGGCCCATTGGCCTTTAACCTGGAAGGCTGGATCGCCCATAACGGCGATCAACCCTATCAGGGCACGCTGACGCACTATTCTACGACAGTCACGGCGAGCGTCAACGCCGTGCATGAGAGTTTTGTAACCGCCGCCAAACGCTAATCGATTGGCGTGTGATAGTATTTCTGAATTACCCTTGTGGTGGTTTGGGCCTTCCAGGTGGGTAACGCATGTCTGGGTTTTGTGCCAGATATGATTTTAGGGAAAGTGTGCAATAGAACGGGGCGAAAAATGAATGTGAAATTACGAAAAATTAACATTGGTTTTGTAAATTCTAAAAATTAATCTTGACAAAGTAAATATTCTACATATAATCTTGTTAAGAATTAAGGTAATCATTGGGTGTTGGCAAGATTGGTAACTCAAAGGAAAGAACGTTCGAGTGCTGAACTGCCTAATCTGAGAGGCCAGTTGCAGCGTGAACGCCAATGTATGTGCATGTCTTAGGAGAGTACTATGTGGTACATCACACTTGAAATCGGAAAAATACGCCAGCGTCAGGCCGTGCAGATCATGCAGTCGGATCTTGGCGATTCGGCGCAGTTTCCTACTCGTCTGCTAGCCAATATTGGGAAGCTATTTGTTGTGATCGGTTACCGGCTTCAATCGAAGCATCAATACGGAACTGTGCTACACGCAGGATAAGAGGATACCTCAATGCACACATTACCTACCCAATGCCCGTTTTGCAGCGGCCAACTCACCGTGACAAAGGTGTATTGCCGAGAATGCGATACAAATTTCGAAGGCCGTTTTACCGTTGGTCAATTTGCCCAACTCACCCCCAAGCAGCTCCAATTTGTGGAAACATTTGTGCGCTGTGAGGGCAAAATCACCCGCATGGAGAGCGAGCTAAAACTCTCTTACCCCACCATCCGCAACCGATTACACGAGATCATTCGGGCGATGGGCCACGAACCGGGCGGGGATGATGACAGCGGCCTCTCGGAAGATGCCCGTCGTCAGGTGCTAGAAGATTTGGATGTCGGGAAGATCAGTTACGAAGACGCCATCCAACTGCTTGAGGAGCGGGAGGCTTGAGATGGTGCAAAAATCCCTGGAACTCGGAGATGGATCGTCGATTACCCTCGAAAGCATTGGCGGCAGCCTGCACGTAAAAGGTTGGAAGCGGAACACCGCCCTTATCAAGACGTCATCTGAGCAGAATGTCCAATTTGAGCAAAGCGGAGATGCGCTCACCATCCGTTGTCCTGAAGATTGTATTCTATATGTGCCGCACGATGCGCATTTGCATGTTCAACACGTAGGCAGGGAAGCGCGCTTCAAAGCCGTAGAAGGGAAACTCAAAATCGACCTGGTGGGCGGGAGCCTGGCTCTGCGAGATGTTGGGTCTACCGAGGCGAAAACGGTGAGCGGAGGCCTCTCGGCCAAACGGGTGCGCGGCGATCTGATCGTTAATCAGATTGGGGGAAGCGCCAGCATTCGCGATATTGATGGACAGTTTAGCGCTGAGGGGGTTGGTGGCAATCTGCGTTTGAGAGATGTGAGCGGGGGAATCGCCGCTAATGTGGGCGGCAATGCCAGATTAGATATTGCACCGGTTCCCTGGCAAGCTTATGCTGTCACTGCGGGGGGGAATATCCGCTGCCAGATTTCGGCAGATGTGAATGCCGAAATTTCTTTCACCAGTGGTGCGCAAATTATGCGCTTAAAGCTGCCCGATCAGACGCACACCATCCGCGAAGTGGATTATCAGTATGAGCTTGGCGAAGGTGGAACGCCGATTCAACTAAACGCCGGGGGCAAGATTGACTTTGTGGGAACCGGCTCCGATTGGGACTTCGATGACGACTTCGAATTTGACATCGATGCCGATTTCTCTTCGATGGCGGAAGAATTAACCCGCCAGGCCACCGAACAAGTTGAAGTGCATCTCAGTACCCTTCAGAGCCATTTGGCCGGTTTATCCACCACATTGCAAGAGGCCGGGCTTTCTGAAGAGAGAACCCGTGAGATTCAAGAGCGTCTTGAACAGGCCCGCGAGCGGGCTACCACCCGCGCCCAAGAAGCTGCCCAACGCGCTCAGCAAAAGTTGGAACGCAAGCTGGCTGCTGCACAGCGCAAGGCTGCCCGCGAGGCCCGCCGCTCAGGCCGTAAAGCAATGTCTATTGATCTTGATGCTGTCCGAGCGGCCCGGCACACGAGTGCAGAGATCGTCAGTGATGAAGAACGCATGATGATCTTGCAAATGCTGCAAGAAAATGCCATCAGTGTTGAACAGGCTGAAGAACTTTTGGCTGCCCTGGATGGGAAATAGCATGTCTCTCTCCGATGAACGCAGAAAAATATTGGATATGGTGGATCAGGGTTTCATCAGCGCGGAGGATGGCTACAATTTATTGCAGGCGCTGGAGAGCACAGATGAACAACTCGAAGAGCAGCACGATCCACCAGATTTCGAGTCAGCCCCCCCTTCGATCGAGCCTCTCGATCCCGAAGATATTAACCGCTGGAAGCAGTGGTGGTTTATCCCGCTTTGGATTGGCGCCGGGATTACGGCACTGGGGGGCGGATTGCTGTATTGGGCCTGGCGTGCGGCCGGTTTTAGTTTCTGGTTTGCCTGCGCGTGGTTTCCTTTCCTGATGGGTGTATTCATTTTGGGGACAGCCTGGGGCAGCCAATATTCGCCCTGGCTGCATGTGCGAGTTCAGCAAAAAGCAGGCGAATCGCCGCAAAGAATTGCAATCAGTTTTCCGCTGCCGCTCCGTCTGACGGCCTGGGCGCTGCGCACCTTTGGTCATTTGATCCCAAAGTTAGATGCTACCGGCCTGGATGAGGTGATTATGGCTCTGGGTGAAATTGCCAACGAAGATGCGCCTATCTTCATCGATGTGAGTGAAGGAAAAGATGGCGAAAAAGTGCAAGTCTTTATTGGTTAAAAATTCTCGCGAACAAATAAAGTTCGCAATAAAAGATACCTATAAACCCTCCGGGTTGTAAGAACAGGAGAATACCCTATGACGACATCTGAAGAACGCATGAAAATTCTCAAAATGATTCAGGAAGGGAAAATCTCTGCCGATGAAGGCGCGAAATTGCTCAAAGCGCTCAGCGCCAGCAGTAACAAGCCGCTCCAGGCCGTCAAGGCTGGAGGGGGGGGGCGCTGGCTGCGTGTGCGCGTTACCGATATGAACCGGGGCAAAGCCAAGGTCAATGTGAATTTACCGTTGCGCTTGGTTGATGCCGGGTTGAATATCGCGGCACAGTTTACGCCAGATGTCGAATTTGAAGAGCTTGGTCAGGCTGTCAGCGAAGCGATTGCCCAGGGCATGACCGGCAAAATTGTGGATGTTGTCGACGCCGAAGATGGTGAGCACATCGAAGTTTTCATTGAGTAGCGCGAATCTTCTCATAATTCAGGAAACGATTGAGCGCCTGTCACCCCCATCACTCCAAGTCCATTGGACAGCTAGAACTTAGCAAAGGTGCGACGCACTTGTTTTTAGTTTTGTAGGCTACTCTCGATATGTCAAGTGCGTCGCACCAATAACCAACTTAACAGAGTGCTAACCGTCAGGATCGCATAAACATTCTGACCGGTATAGAAGAGCAGGGTGAGCTTAATGTTGAAGAAGCGCTTGAAAAACGAACCGCCTAACAGAGCATCATAACATTCCTCCAATGGAATGCGCGCACAGGTTTCATGAAGCCTGTGCGCCGTCTTTCAGGAATATTGCATAACAACAGGAGCAACCGTGACAGAAAAGAAACAACTAAGCGGCATGACCGGTTTCACAATTGTCTGGCTGGGGCAAATCGTCTCCGTGCTGGCTTCGATGATGACCAACTTTGGCATGACGTTGTGGATGTACAAACAGACTGAGAGCGCCACTGCCATGGGCCTGATGCAGGTCGCTTTTATCACGCCCTTCTTGCTGCTCTCTCCCATTGCGGGAGCGATGGTAGATCGCTACAATCGCAAGTTGATGATGATGGTCAGCGACCTGGGGGCCGTGTTGTCTACTGCTGCGATATTGGTTCTCTACACCCTGGGCATACTGGAATTTTGGCATCTGTATATTGCAGCGGTGATCAACGGCCTGGGGAATACCTTCCAGTGGCCGGCCTATTCCGCTGCGATTACAACCATGGTTCCCAAAGAGCAATACGGGCGCGCCAACGGCATGATGTCGCTGGTCGAAGCCGGGCCGGGCGTTTTGGCGCCTATGTTGGCCGGGGCTGTTCTGGCGTTGACCATCCCAGGCCCTTTCGATAGTTTTGGCCTGATTATGCTGATCGATCTGGTAACGTTCTTCCTGGCGATTGGCACATTACTCATTGTTCATGTGCCTCAGCCCAAGAAAACCGAAGAAGGCGAGAAGGCGGAAGGGAACCTCTGGCAAGAGGGGCTATATGGTTTCAAGTATATCCTCGATCGCCCCAGCTTACTGGGTTTGCAGATGATTTTCTTCTTCGGAAATCTATTTGCGGCCATTGGTTTCACTGTCTTCGCCCCGATGATTTTAGCGCGCACCGGACAAGACAGCCTGATATTCGGCTCGATTCAGACCGCCGGCGCGGTGGGCGGCATTGCGGGAGGCATTATCATGAGTGCCTGGGGCGGCTTTAAGCGCCGCGTCAACGGGGTGCTGATCGGTTGGATGTTCAGCGGCCTCTCGTTCGCGGCTTTCGGGGCTGTTACTGGCCTGCCGCTGTGGATCACTTTCAGCCTCTTGTTCGCGTTAACAATCCCGCTTGTTAATACATCTAATCAGGCACTCTGGCAGGCCAAAGTCGCGCCCGATTTGCAAGGACGCGTCTTTTCGGCCCGCAGATTAATTGCCTGGTTTACACAGCCGATCTCACCAATCATCGGCGGTGTGCTGGCCGACTTCGTCATGGAGCCGGCTATGCAAGGTTCGTCTGGGTTGGCGGTTATTTTTGGCCCGATCTTCGGCACCGGCCCTGGCTCAGGGATGGCTTTGTTGATCTCTTTTGTGGGGGTTGGCACAGCCCTGGTGGGGGCAAGCGGCTTTTTCTTGCCCCATATTCGCAATGTTGAAGACATTTTGCCAGATCATGACGAGTTAGAATTAGCCTCAGAAGGATAGAATCAATGTGGTATAACACCATCATGCACTGGCTGATCCGCTCTCCGCTGCATTTCTTCGTGAGCAAGAATATGATGCTGCTGACGTACACCGGGCGCAAGAGTGGGGCTGAATTTACCCTCCCGGTGAGTTATCTTCCAATTGGTGAGACCATCTATTCGCTTAGTTCACGGGAACGCGTTTGGTGGCGGAATCTGCGCGCGGCGGCTCCGGTCAACCTCAGGTTGCAGGGGAAAGACGTGCCTGCTCAGGGTCAAGCCATCGAAGATCAGGCCGAAGTGGCTCAAGATCTGATCCGCTATTTCAAACATATGCCGCGCATGGCTGGGTATCTGGGGATCCCCCTCGGCGCGGATGGTCAGCCGGATCCCGAAGCATTAGCGCGGGTTGCCAGTGAGCGGGTGATCGTCCGGTTTCGTCTGGGATAGGGGGACAGCTAAAGGGCGCAACATTGCCCCGATAGCACTTCGCGCCGCAGGTTGGTTGCCGCGTCTTTGGTTAGGATGCGCATCGACGATGCGGCAACCTAATCTATTTCGATCGAGTTTTCATTAATATCCAAACAAAACACATCCGGGCGGGCATAGTGCCCGACTACGTCGAAATCGAATTTGCTGCGCGTGACTTCCGCCATGTCTAAATTGGCGTAGAGAATCGCTTCTTCGTCGTAGAGCGGCCCGGCGATCACCTCCCCCAATGGTGAGACAATCACGCTTCCGCCGCGGCACATCACATCGGGTTGGTCGGCCAACTCTTCGATGCCGGGTAAATCGGGGGGATACATATCTTTGGTGACAAACTGATTGCAGCCCAGCACAAAGCAGCGCCCCTCACAGGCAATATGCCGCATAGTAGCCTGCCAGGTATCGCGCGCGTCTGCCGTGGGGGCCAGGTAGAGATCAACACCCTGCTGGTACATAGCCATGCGCGCCAGCGGCATATAATTCTCCCAGCAGATCAATCCGCCGACTGCGCCGAATTCGGTCTCGATCACTGTTAGCGTGGAGCCGTCGCCCTCGCCCCAGATCAACCGTTCGGCGGCGGTTGGTTTGAGTTTGCGGTGCGCCCCCAACAGCGCCCCATCGGGGCCGAAATATAATGTCGTGCAATAGAGTGTGCCGCCATCCTGTTCAACCACCCCCATCGCCAGGTAGATGCCGGCCTGCTGCGCGGCCTGCCCCAAACGCTCGGTTGCAGGGCCGGGAACCGGCACACAATTAGCGTAATAACGCTGCCACAGATCACGCCCCTGGGGGTGGCGGTGTCCCACCACCGTGCCAAAACTCAGCCCGCGCGGGTAGGCAGGGATGAAGGCCTCGGGAAAAAGCACCAGTTGAGCGCCCTCGGCGGCGGTATCTTGAATTAGGTTTAGCGCTTTTTCGAGGGTAGCCTGGCGGTCGAAGAGTACTGGAGCGGCCTGCACAACGGCCACACGCACGGAAGGTGATTTTTGATTCATGGCAGCATGCTTTCAGATGCAATACACTTACGCTTGTTTTTTGACCGAAATTTACATCGATAAGTGCATTGCACTTTATGACTCTCCGATTTTTTCAACTGTCCAAATCCACCCTATTCGAAGATCGAAAAGGCCACATTGACCCCGCGGGTGGGTTTTTCTTCGAAGCCGCCGGTGATCTCGGTGATCTGTGCTTCGACGGGCACGCCCTCATCAATCAGCGGGGCCAACTCGTCGGCGAGTTCGGGGTTGACATAGCCGATCTGAAAGGCGACGTACACGCCGATATTGTTATAACTATACTGGTTCGGCTCACGCATTAATAGCAGCGGCTGGCCGTTATAAGCCAGCGCTTCGATGATCTCCTGACGGTCAGAGCCATCTGGGTTTTGGCGGGTCACGCCGGTGAGTTTGGAGTAGAGGGTTTCCATGCCCTATTTATACCAGACAATCTAACCACAGCGCGCCCTCATGCTCATTCCATCCAGAATAATCGTTATTCATCTCATGAATACCTGCGTGCATCAGCATCGATCCGCAGTTGTTCGAGTTGGGATGTGAAATCTATGCGATTTTCAACCTGGCGGGCGGAGGCGCGGGAAATTATAGCGCCCTGAACACCTGGGCGATTCCCATAGGGGATCAATTTCTCATAAATATTGAGGGTGCGAGGATGCTGCTCTTTGATCCTCAGGTTGCCCGGCAGCGAATGGGGCAATGAAAAAAGGTGCAACGCACTTATCTAAGTCTTTGGGCTATTCATAACCTGTCAAGTGCGTCGCAGTCGAAGGATGATCGAACAAGAAGCAACGGATGTTGATGCTATTCTGCGGGCAGCACCAATTCGCCGCTCATGCGTAATTCGGGTTCGTTATCCCCCCAATCTTCATAGATGAAATATTTCAATTCAATGGGGAATACCTGTGCCAGCATGGCTTGCGCCGGGCAGTATCGCACTGCCGAAAGCTCCATGGCCCGCAGTACGGCTTTCTGATTGATATTCTTGCCGGTGACATGGTATTCGATGGTCGCCGCGGTGAAGACTTTGGGGTGTTCATCGGCACGGTCGGTGTTGACAGTGACTTCGTATGCCGTTACTTCTTGCCGTTTCTTCGTCAAGATTGAAATTACGTCCATGGCGGTGCAGCCCGCCAGCCCCAGGGCGACCAGTTCCATCGGGCGGAAACCATCGTCGTCGCCGCCGACTGCTGGGATAGTTCCTAGAGGAACTTCAAAACCGGAATCGGATGTTCCGTTGAAACTCATTCGTCCAGACCAGGTTACTTTTGCATTCATTTGTATCTCCAAATATTTTAGGGCTTACGTAGTTCGATGAAAGGCATTCTGGAAATCGGGCTTTGCCTGTGCTAGTGCGTACTGCCTAAATCTACTTATCATCAGGGACTTGCCATTCCTGAGGGGGTGCCTCATTCATTTAGCAATGGGGTCACGTATTCTTCTAAAACTTCCAGGCTGATGGCGCCCGTCCAGGCCAGGCGCACGGTGCCGTTTTTGTCGATGATGTATGAGCTGGGCAGACTGTTATTGCGAAAAGCACGCAGGGCCGCGCCATCAGGGTCCGGCCACATCGGGAAAGAGAGGCCATATTCTTGAATAAAATCGTGGATCTGGGATGCGGTATCTCCGGCGCTGATGCCAATCAGGGTGAAGCCGTCATTTTTGTGGGCCTGGTAATAGGCTTCCAGCTCGGGCATTTCGGCGCGGCAGGGCGGACACCAGGTGGCCCAATTGTTCACCAGCACAACCTGGCCGAGATAGTCATCCAGGGAGACATGCTCTTCGCTCAAATTGGTCAGCACCAACTCAGGGGCAGGATAGTTCACCCTCGCGGGGACGGAGGAATCAAGCGCATTGGTAGAAGACGCGGACGCGTCGATCAGCTTTGGCCGCATAAACAATCCGGCCACGGCTAATAATATCAACCCCATCCCTGCAATGATCAGGGGAAATGCATTTGTTTTTTTTCTTCTTCGTTTTGCCATAGAGTGTTCCTGACGTTATTCTTCAAGTAGCGGGCCGACATGGGTTTCCAACATTTCCAGGCTGATTGGGCCGTACCAGGCCAGGCGTACCGTGCCGGTGCGGTCAATGATGTAAGAACTGGGCAAATGGTTGTTATTAAAGGCCCGGTAGATTTCTTTTTCAGCATCCAGCCAGAGGGGGAAGGACAGCCCCATTTCCTCACGGTAGGCAATTACCTGTTCGGCTGAATCTTCGGCGTTGGCGGCAATAATCAGCAGGCTCTGGTCGCGATGGGCCTGGTAGAAAACTTCCAGTTCGGGCATTTCGGCCTCGCAGCCCGGACACCAGGTGGCCCACAGGTTGAGCAGAATAATTTTGTCCCGGTGATCGGCCAGCGAGATGCTGTCACCTTCCGGCGTTTGTAAGGTTAATGCTGGCGCAGGGAAATCCACTTGCTGCGGAATAACTGAGGGGATGCGCCGCGAGCCGTATTCGATATATGAAGTGGTTGGCGTGGGAATTACATTAGACGAGGGTATGATGTTGGGCAGCGTGTTCCAAAGGACGATGACCGCCAGCAAAATACCGGCCCCTATCAGGGCTTGCTGCCGTCCAAAACGTTTTTTTCGTTTCCAATGCTCTTCGTATGCGTACTTTTCATGATCCATGGAAAACCGCCTATCACGCTGCCTCGATGCTTTTGGTATTCAGAGGATTTCGGTAAGTTTGCCGGTCAGGCGCTCATTGCCTCTATTGTAGCAGAGGGCGGTTTTCCATGGCGCTCCTTGCGGATGCACAGAACCTCGATCTGTTAATGGGCATGGATGCGGCGTTCGTCGCTGGCAAGATCGCCGCGCAGATAGGCCTGAAGCACATCTTGGATTTTGCCGCCTGCCAGAAAAACTTCTAACCCGGCTGCGGCAGCTTTTTGAAATGCTGGCTTGCCCATGCCGCCGCTGATGAGTACTTGACAGTCCGCGATGACGGCGAACATCTGAGCGCCTTTGCCGTGGTGATGATGATTTTGTTGATGATCGTGGTCTTCGTGATGGTGATGATGACCGATATTGTATGGCTTTTGGCGCTGCTCTTCGGCAGTCACCTGGCCTTCATTAACACTAAAAACTTGAAAAAAGGGCGCCTGCCCAAAGTGGCTGCTGACGCGTTGACCATCTTCGGTAACAATGGCAATTTTCTTCATCTAATTCAGCCCTAAAAGTCTGTCGATCTTGGGGCGGTCGAACCCTACGATGATTTTGCTGCCGATCAATATTTGCGGCACGCCTTGTTGACCGCTGCGGCGCACCATGTCGCGGGCAGCAACCGGATCGCGAGAAACATCTACGTCCTTAAAGCGAATGCCCTGCTGGCGGAAATATTGCTTGGCGGTTTTACAAAACGAGCAGGTGGGGGTCGTGAACATAATCACGCGGGGTTGTTTCTTGGTGGTGTCTTTTTTAGCCATTTTTTCTCCAATTATTTCGCTGCAATGCGTTCGAGTTCAGCAACTAAATGTCCTTCGGGCACAGCGCCAACAACTCGGCCAGCGCCGTGGTTAATAGTAGTTTGTGGTACGCCGCTGACATAGTATTTGGCGGCCAAGTCCTGAAATTCGGTTGCTTCGACCATTTCGGCAGTGACCATATCGCTTTCCATGGCCATTTGATGCGCGAGCAGCACGGCTCGCGGGCAATGCGGTCAGGTAGGGGTGACGAATACCTGCAGGTGGATTGGCTCGGTGAGGCCGCTCAGGAATTGACGTGTTTTTGGATTCAAGCCCGAATCGCGACCGGATACTTGTAGCAGGTCGAAGATCAAGGAGCTGAATTCATGCCCCGAGGGAATGCCAGAATAGCGAACGCCATAATCTTGAATATCATCCCCATTTTGGGCGGCAATCACCAATCCGGGAACTTTGTCCACGTTGAATTGTGTGGCAACGTCGGCATCGGCAACGAGATCGTATGCCCGAAGATCCAACTTGTCTGAAAGTTCAACGACTTCTTCAACGAGTTTGCGTGTGTCGTCGCAGTAATGGCAGTCTTCTTCTTTCCCAAAGAAGAGCACTTGCACTGGCGCGCGCAGTTCGGCAAAGGCCTCGCTCACCTGTGCTCTAACATCGTCATTGAGTAAGTTTTCCATAATTTGTATCTTTCACTACTTGAAGTTTGAATAGTTAGGGGTTACGCACTTGCGAGAAGAAAGTCCGAAAATAGGGGTGTGTGGGGTGCTCCGCACCCCACACACCCCTATTTTCGGTAAATTTTCAACGAACTGCGTAAGTCCTAATAGTTTGGCAGCACGATGATGCCCGAACCGCCAAAGATGTTTTTTTAGATGCAGCCACTCTCGAAAAGGTTACAAAAAAGAGCTTCTGATCTACGTCAGAAACTCTCTAGGTTATCGTGCCAAACAACTTTCTGATAGATTTTTCCGCATCAGGCTTCGTCGAGGAGATCGCCCAATGCAAGGCGGCGAAACAGGCGCGTTCTCACATCTGAAGGGATTTCAGGTTCCTGCGCGGTTTCATGGTAGAGATAGATCGTCTTTTTGAGCGTATCCACTACAATGCGGCAGTCTTCGCAGTCGGCGATATGCCGCTCGATTTCGTGACATAACTCCTCGCGCAGTTCGCCATCAATATAGTCCGACAACGAGTCGAGTAATTGGGGGCAATCTTCATGGTGTGTCATTTTTTAGGCTCCGTTAACTTCACCACGATCAAGTAGGCTCTTGTAATCGTTCTTGATAATACAAAGTTAATAAGTCTCGCAGCAACAACCGGGCGCGATGCAAGCGAGTTTTTACTGCCGTCTCGCTGATTGTGAGGATGTCTGCAGTTTCTCTGGTTGATAAACCTTCAATGTCTCGCAAGATGAAAGCGGCTCTCAGGCTGTCTGGCAATTTTTCAATGCTGCGATCTAGATAGTGGCGAGCCTCATCCGTCATCAATTCCGATTCAGGTAAGCAGCACCAATCTACAATTTGAAGCGGTTTATTCTGTTCGTCGTTTTCTCCTTGCGGGGCTTCGACAGATATGGGGTCGGGGCGTTTGCTCCTCAAGAACATCAACGCTTCATTCGTGGCAATGCGGTATAACCAGGTGGAAATTTTCGAACGCCCATCAAATTTGGGAAAAGCCTTGAACGCTTTGATGAAGGTTTCTTGTAAAATATCCTCAGCATCCTGGGGGTTATTGAGCATTTTTAGCCCCAGGCGGTAAACATAGCCGGAATAGGCATCGACTACCCGGGCAAACTCAATTGCATCGCCATCGCGTAGGGCTTCCAAAGAAAATTCTGCTTCCGTGCGATCCTGATTACTCATTTAGATGCATCCTTGAAAAAAAGGTTACAATGTGCCATTTGGGGAACGCCTGGCGGAATGATTCTATCATGTGAGAGGGGGATTTTGGTGCTTCACAGACGAAAAACACTTATGACAAATATCCTGGTGATTTGTGATAGTACATACTGACGTTATTGGCAATGCTTTCATATACTTACCTCGATTTCCGTAGTTTTTTGTTGTTGAAGAATCAATTATCGTAGCAAATGACAAAGTTCCGCATGGGCGTTCGTCCATAGAATGCAGTGACCACAAAACTTACATCTATGCTATGAAGACAAGCTCCAGGTGCATGTTGAGTAATACCTTAACCACACGGTGTTGTCCAAAAATTCATCAATACCGTTTGTTACAGTTGCGCCTGTATGCGGGTAGATCTCCGGGCCAGCTTTTCAGCCCACGCAATTTTGCGAGCAACGGAGCCAGTTATCCATAACCCTACTGGCTCCGTTTTATTTTACTGATATATCAGTGATATATCCATTTTGGTGTGCAATTACAAGACGATGAAAGCTCAATCCCACAACTCAAGAAGGAGGATCCCTTATGACTGTATTATCGCTTGAGCTTCCCGCCATGTATGGTGATCATCACGTTGTCGAAGTTCGCCGCATTTTGCTGGGCTTAGATGGTGTGAACGATGTTTATGCTAGCAGCGGATTTCGTGCTGCGGAGATCACCTACAACGCAAAAAAAGTTACGAAAAAGGAAATCGTCGCTAAACTCGAAGAGGCTGGCTATATTGGTGAGTTGCCTATTCCTCATGAGACCGATGTTCCAGCAAATGAAAGTAATGGCGAGGGTGCTTATTTCCGGCATACGGAAGCCTACGCTCAAACGAGCCGCGTGGTCAGTTTCGGGCAAAATATCGGTTTTGAAAATCGACCACTTTGGCCGTGTCCTGGAATGACACCCATTATAAGTATGGATGAGGAGTAAGTCATGGCGAAGAAAAAACGAACCCCCCAAGAGCAAAGCGCTGATCCCGCTGCTCAAGAGATGATTATCCGGGCTGAGGAGTTGGGCATTGGCACTGCCTTTACGCGCGCTGATGATATGTCTCCATGCAACATCGGCGGAGCAGGAATGTGCTGCAAGATCTGCGGTATGGGTCCCTGCCGATTGACCAAAGAAGGCCAGACAGGTGTCTGCGGCGCGACGATAGATACCATCCAGGCCCGTAACCTGATCCGGGCAATTTCTGCCGGTGCGGCAGCCCACTCCGATCATGGCCGCGATATGGCCTTCACCCTCAAAGCTGCTGCAAACGGCGAAGCAGAGGGTTACTATATTCGTGATGTTGCTAAATTGCGCAATGTAGCGGCTTATTACGACATTGAAATTGAAGGACGTTCACCTGAGGAAATCGCCGACGAACTGGCAGACCTGTACATTGCTCAGTTTGGGCAGCAGAAAGGCGAGATCATCCCGGCTATTCGCGCTCCAGAAAAACGCAAGAAAATTTGGAAAGAACAAGGCGTCTGGCCGCGCGGCATCGACCGTGAGACCGTCGAAGCCCTGCACCGCACTCATGTCGGCGATGATCAGGATGCCGAACACATTTTGCAACATGCCATCAAAACAGCCCTGGCTGATGGTTGGGGCGGCAGCATGATCGCCACTGATGTTTCGGATATTCTCTTTGGAACACCGGCCCCTATATTAGGACAGGCCAACCTGGGCGTACTCAAAGATGACATGGTCAATGTTGTTGTTCACGGGCACGAACCCACGTTGAGTCAGATGATTGTGGCGGCTTCGCAGGACCCTGAAATCATTGAGTATGCCAAAAAAGCCGGCGCTAAGGGTGTGCAGCTCTCTGGTATTTGCTGTACAGCAAATGAAATCCTCATGCGCCAAGGCATCCCGGCGGCGGGTAACTTCTTGCATCAGGAACTCTCTATCCTGACTGGTGCAGTTGAGGCCATGGTCGTGGATGTGCAGTGCATTATGCAGGCCCTGGTTGGTTTGGCCGAGAATTTCCACACCAAGATCATCACCACCTCTCCCAAGGTGAAAATCAAAGGTGCAACGCATATCGAGTTTGACGAGCACAGAGCATTGACCATTGCCAAGCAAATTCTCAAAGAATCCATCGACAACTTCAAGAATCGCGGCAAGACCCATATTCCACAAGATCGCGAAAATTTGATCCCCGGCTTCTCTCACGAATATATTAACTACATGTTGGGGGGTTCGTATCGATCTTCCTTCCGACCGCTGAATGACGCCATCATGTCCGGGCGTATCCGTGGTGTGGCTGCTATCGTGGGCTGTAACAATCCTCGTACCCAGCAAGATTGGTTGCACACGTATGTGACCAAGGAACTGCTCCTGCAAGATGTCCTTGTAGTAGAAACGGGTTGCGGTGCAATCGCTTCTGCTAAATTAGGCTTCCTGCTAGGTGAAGCTGGATTAGACAAAGTCGGTCCCGGATTGAAGGAAGTCTGTGAGGCCATCGGCATCCCGCCGGTGCTGCATATGGGTTCCTGCGTGGATAACACCCGCATTCTGACCGTACTCACCCAGATGGTGGATGAAGGCGGTTTGGGTGATGATATTGATCAAATTCCTGCGGTTGGTTTAGCACCAGAATGGATGAGCGAGAAAGCGCTGGCTATTGCTACCTACTGCGTAGCGTCGGGCGCCTATGTTATCTTTGGCGGCGCGTCACCCGTCAGCGGGATGCCTGATAGAATGTCCGACAGCGACCTGGTGCTAAAGTACATCAGCGAGGGGTGGGAGGAAAAATATGGCGGCAAGTTGGAATTCATCCCCGACCCCGACGAGATGATCCAAGCTACACTGGCGCATATTGATAAGAAACGCGCCGACCTCGGTCTTCCCGAATACGCCCCCGATCGTTTCGGTGAAAGCGGAGATGCCCGTATGCATGAATTAGAAGCATTACCGCTCTCAGAGCGTAAAGCAGCTATATACGGTTTGCCCGTAGCAGGAGATTAAAACAGTAAACAGTGGCCAGCAGGCAGTGCCAGTAGGTCAAGCAATACACGCCTGAATATTGGTTATTGCGAGCTGGTTACTGACCACTGGAGGTACATATGTCAAAATACATTGCAACTCGCGCAATCCGCGGCTCGAATGCCCTGGTTATTGAAGCTGAGCTGATGCTCAAACGGGCGCTTGAAGAAAAAGGCCCCGATACTCTGGTCGAATTCCCCAACACGGCCTACTACCTGCCAACGATTTACGGCATGACCGGCGTACAAGTTAGCACCCTGGGGCAACTTGCAGAGGTGTTAGAACACGCTCGTGCTCTGCTACACCCTGTCCCATCTGAAAAACACTGGACGCCCTACCTGGGCGAAACCTTAGATAGCGGTATGGCGACCTTGTTAGCTGCTGAAATTATTGAAGCCATTCGCTTTGTGTATGGCTTGCAGCCGGAACCCTTCCCCGGCATTGAGCTGGCGGGTGGTACAGCCTACCCCGAACTTGATAATGGTGGCGGCCCAGCCGGACATCTCAACGGCCCCATTGATGACATTCAGCTTCGTTCCTGGGGCATTGCCCTGGTGGACGGGCGCATGCCCGGTTTTGCGGCCATCGTTGGTGCGGCTAAATCGAACGAAGTTGCTGTAAAACTCGTGCGCGAGTTACAACAGCGCAACATCTTGATTTTCCTTTCGGGGAACGTCAACGGGCGCAGTATCATCCATCAATTGCAAGAAGAAGGCGTCGAGTTGGGCTACGATACCTACACCATCCCCTTTGGCACCGATACACTCAGCGCTATCTATGCCCTGGGCTTTGCTACCCGCTCGGCGCTGACCTTCGGTGGCATCGATGCCGGTCAGGCGCGCGACATCTTGCTCTACAACAAAAAGCGCGTTTTCGCTTTTGTGCTGGCCCTCGGCGAAGTGGATGACCTGAAATATGCCGCCGCTGCCGGAGCGATCAACTTCGGCTTCCCGGTGATCGCCGATACCGTCATCCCCGAAATTTTACCCACCGGCGTGACCGATTACGAACATGTCGTCTCAATGCCTTTTGAAAAGATCGAAGGCGCTGATGACCTGGAGCGCGCTGAGCGCATGGTCAAGAAATGCATCGAAATCCGCGGCGTCAAGATCAAAATGACCGAAGTGCCCGTGCCAATTCCTTACGGCTCAGCCTTTGAAGGCGAAGTCGTCCGCAAGGCCGATATGCGCGTGGAGATGGGCGGCAAATACTCGCGTTGCTTCGAATTCCTGCGCATGATGGAGATGGATGATGTCACCGATGGCGTTGTTCAAGTTGTTGGCCCGACCTTCGACGATGTTGAAGACCAGGGCGCCATGGACATGGGTATCGTCGTGGATGTGGCCGGTCGCAAAATGCAAGAAGACTTCGAACCAGTGCTCGAACGCCAGATTCACTACTTTGTCAATGGCGGCTCTGGATTGCAACATATCGGCCAGCGCGACATCACCTGGATCCGCATCTCACGCGAGGCCGTTGAAAAAGGCTTCACCTTGGAAGGCTTCGGCAAAATCTTGCACGCCCGTCTGCATGCCGAATTCGGCGCCGTACTTGATAAAGTGCGTGTCACCATTTACACCGATCCCGATAAAGTCACCGAGTGGCTTGAAAAAGCTCGTGAGGCCTACGACTACCGCAACAAACGCCTGGCCGACCTGGTCGATACCGCGGTGGATGAATTCTACTCTTGTACGCTATGCCAGTCCTTCGCCCCCAACCACGTCTGTGTGGTCAGCCCCGAACGCCTGGGCTTGTGCGGCGCCTACAACTGGCTGGATTGCAAAGCCTCGTACAATATCAACCCCACCGGCCCTAACCAACCCATTCCATTAGGCAAGGTCATCGACCCCAACCTGGGCTATTGGGAAGGCACTATGGATTATGCCAAAGTTGGTTCGCATGGCGTCGTCGAAGAAGTTTCTATGTACTCGATCATGGAAAATCCCATGACAGCCTGTGGCTGCTTCGAGTGCATTGTGATGTACATTCCCGAAGTTGAAGGTGTGATGATCGTCAGCCGAGAAGATATTGGCATGACGCCGATGGGCATGAAATTCAGCACCCTGGCCGGCATGGCCGGCGGTGGTGTGCAAACCCCAGGCGTCATGGGGGTAGGCAAGTTCTACCTCATCAGCCCCAAATTTATCTCAGCGGATGGTGGTTTCCAGCGTGTGGTTTGGATGAGCAAAAATCTCAAAGACAGTATGGCTGCCGAATTCCAGGCCGTCGCTGATCGTGAGGGCATCCCCGATTTGATTGATCGAATTGCCGATAGCGACAATGTCACCACCGTCGAGGAACTCGAAAAGTGGGTGCAGGATAAAAATCACCCTGTGCTGGATATGGGGCCGATGGTTGCCCAATCGGCGAGAGTGGATGACGATGTCATCTCCCAGGCGGAGGCCGTTGTCGAAGCAGCAGCAACAAAAGAAGCGGATCCCGCGCCTAAAGCAGAAGCCCCCGCGCCGCCCGCGGTTGAACCTGCCCCCGAAGCGCCGCCTGCTCCTCAAGCGCCGGCAGTTCCCAGCGCCCCTGCACCAGCCGGCTCTGTGGAACAACGCGTTGAGCGCCTGGAGCGCGCCGTCACTACGCTGATCGGCTCGTTGGTGGGCGCACTGGCCGAAATTGGCGAAGTGGACGCGTCTCAGGTGGCCGTGCCCGCTCCGGTTGCGCCCCCCATGCCTGGGGCCGCGCCCGCGGCTCCCCCCGTCAAAGAGAAACCGGCGCTGCCTCCCGACAAAGCCTGGCTGCCTGAGAGTACTGCCACTGCTATCACCAAAGAAAAATGGTCGGGCGCAGTGCGCACAGTGACCATTGGGGCTACGACGGATGACGGTGGCACGCGTGCAAAAACGATAACCGTCGGTGGCGAAACGGCCATGCCTTTCATGCACTTCGAAGGTCAAATGCCGTATGCGCCTGCAGTTGCCATTGAAATAAAAGACCGCCGCCCCGATGATTGGTCGGAACTGCTCGTAAAGGAGTGGGGCGATGCGATGAATGACCCTGGCACTTGGGCAAAAGCTGCCGAAGACGCCGGGGCTGACCTGATCTTGTTGACCCTTTCGCTCACCGATGCAGCCGGCAACCCCAACACCCCCGAAGCGGCTGTTGCCGCCGTGAAGAAGGTGCTGGCATCCACCGGGCTGCCGGTGGCTGTCTTTGGGCCGGGCCAGGCCGATGTTGACAACAAACTCCTGGTGCCGGTTGCCGAGGCCACCAAAGGCGAGCGATTGTTGCTGGGTTTGTGTGAAGATAAAAACTACCGCACCATTGTGGCATCTGCCCTGGCAAATGGGCACATCGTGAATGCCCGCACTGCTATGGATGTCAACCTCGCCAAGCAGCTCAACATCCTCATCAACGATATGGGCCTGCCGCTCGAACGCGTGATTATGGATCCGACGACCGGCGCGTTGGGCTATGGCTTTGAGTATGGCTACTCGGTAATGGAGCGCCTGCGCCTGGCAGCGTTGCAAGGCGACAGCATGACCCAAATGCCGATGCTGGTTACATCGGGTGAAGAGTGCTGGAAGACCAAAGAAGCCAAAGTTGGCGATGACGTTCCGGCTGAGTGGGGTGACTGGCTCGAACGCTCAATCCATTGGGAAGCGCTGACATCGGTGATGCTACTCGAATCGGGCGCAGATATTGTGGTGCTGCGACACCCCGAGAGCGTCCGCCGTACGCATCTGGCGATTAAAGACTTAATGAACATCTAAAGTTAAAAGTTAAAGGTTGAAAGCTATGACCTGAATACCAACCTTCAACCTTTAACCTGCAACTTTCAACTGTCTGGAGAACAACATGGCACTTTCAGGAATCCAAATTTACAAACTATTGCCGCAAACCAACTGCAAAGACTGCGATTTTCCAACCTGTTTGGCTTTCGCGATGAAATTGGCCGCCAAGCAAGTGGAGTTGTCGCTCTGTCCCCACGTCAGCGATGAAGCGATGGAGCAACTTTCAGAAGCTGCCGCGCCCCCGGTACGCCCATTTGCGCTGAGTTCAAATGGGCATGAGGTCAAAGCTGGCAACGAAGTGGTGCTCTACCGCCACGAGAAAACTTTCTACAGTCACCCCGGCTTGTTCCTACGGGTGTACGATGACCAATCGGCAAATGAGATCAAGGCCAAAGTTAAGCCTGCCGATGAATACAAAGTAGACTATGTTGGTATCGACCTGGAGATGAGCGGCATTGCCGTTCAGTCCAGGGGGGGCGATTTCGGTGCGGCGGTCAAAGCCGTACGTGAAGCCAGCCACCGCCCGATGATCCTCATTGCTGACCCCGATACCCTCAAAGCGGGGCTAGAGGCTCTGGCCGAGGGAGAGAAAGCCCTCCTCTGCCATGCCACTGCCGAGAACTGGGAGGCCATGAGCGCGTTAGCCAAAGAATACGACGCCGCTCTGAGCATTGCTGCCGATACCATCGATGAGATGGTGGATCTCTCGGAGAAGCTCACCGAAGCGGGCGTCAAGGATCTGGTGCTGGCTCCCACGCAGCGCGGTATGAAAGGCACGCTGATAGCCAATACCGTTGCCCGCCGTATGGCGCTGAAGTCAAACTTCCGCCCATTGGGCTATCCGATTATCAGCTTCCCTGGGGATGTTGGTGACCCTGCTATGGAGGTTATCCTGGCCGGGCAAGCCCTCGGGAAGTATGCCGGATTCATCGTGTTGGATCACTTTAGCCCAGAGTCAGCTTATTCCTTGCTTGTGCTGCGCGAGAATCTCTTCACCGATCCGCAGAAACCCATCCAGGTGCAGCCCGGTGTCTATGAGATCAATGACCCCGGCCCCGATACGCCTGTGTTGGTGACAACCAACTTCAGCATTACTTACTTTAGCGTAGCCAACGAAGTCGAAAGCGCCGGTGTACCGGCCTGGCTGCTAGTGACCGAGGCTGAGGGCATGAGTGTACTTACTGCCTGGGCGGCGGGCAAGTTTGATGCTGAACGGATTGCCAAAGATGTTAAACGTTTCGAAGTGGGCGACAAAGCCGGCGGTAAGAAGATTGTACTGCCCGGACACACGGCTGTACTTTCGGGGGAACTCGAAGAAGAATTGCCCGACTGGAATGTAATGGTCGGCCCGCGAGAAGCTGTGGATATTCCGGCTTATATGAAACAAGTTGTGTAACTAGGTGATCAGGTATTGGGGCAGTTTTTTTGAAACACCGGATACCCAATACCTGATACCGGATACCGGATACCCAACATGGCTGAACACATTGTACAATTCGACACGACTGAAGAGACGGCGCAGGTTCCAACAGGAGCGCTGATAACCGAAGCCGCCGCTCAAGCCAAAGTAGAAATCAACCAACCTTGCGGCGGGCAGGGTCGCTGTGGCCGTTGTGCCGTGCGCGTGATGGATGGCGACGTGCGGCGGCGAAGTTCTTTGCGGCTTTCATCCGAAGATGTTGCCAAAGGATATGCCCTTGCCTGTCAGACCGTAATTGAGGGGGATGTCAATATCGAGGTGCCGCCGCAAGAAAAGATCGAACGCCGGCTGACCACCGATCGAACGGTTGGCGAGGTGGCATTGCCGGAAGGATATGATCCGGGCGTATCGCAAACCGTTCGGCGGCTGCATTTGACTTTGACCCAACCTAGCATGGACGACCAAACTGATGACTGGAGCCGAGTGCAAACCGCAGCCCGCAAACAGGCCGGGATTACCGAGTTGAAAGTTTCGTTAGAACTTTTGCGCAAAATGGGGGCGGTTTTACGTGAAGGCAATTGGCAGGTCACGGCTTTAGTGAATGCCAAAACCTGGGATTGCCCCGATTGTCCGGCTGAATTGGTTGAACTAATTCCCGGGCACATCCCCGATGATACGCCTCTTTGGGGCGCGGCGATTGATATTGGTACAACAACAGTATCCCTGTGGTTGACCGATTTGCTGACCGGTACAGTGCGTGCGCAGGTAGCCGAATATAACCAACAGATCTCGCGCGGTGAAGATGTCATCTCGCGCATTATTTTCGCCGGGAAAGATAGCGGCGATGAGAAAATGCGCACCCTGGTTATTGATACGATTAACGAACTCATCGAACGAGCCTGCAAACGGGTCACTGCCGATCCGCAGGAGATTATCAAAGCCACCATTGCCGGGAATAGCACAATGATGCATTTACTTCTCGGCATCCCGGCATCGAGCATCCGTCTGTCGCCTTTTGTGACGGCGGTAAACCACATCCCCACGTTAGCAGCTGTGGATGTGGGGATGAAAATTCACCCTCGCGCCGTGGTCGATTGTCTGCCTGGCATTGCCAGTTATGTGGGGGCAGATATTAGTTCTGGTGTGTTGGCATCGGGGATGGATTACTCGGAAGATATGGTGCTATTCCTGGATGTTGGCACCAATGGAGAGACTGTCCTCGGTTCGAGCGATTGGCTGGTGACCTGTGCCTGTTCGGCGGGACCAGCCTTTGAGGGGGCCGGCGTTTTGCATGGGATGCGCGCCACCAAAGGAGCCATTGAAGAAGTTTGGGTAAACGGCGATACCTATGACCCAAACTATCGCGTTATCGGCGGCGTCAAACCCAGTGGGTTGTGCGGCAGCGGGTTGATCTCTTTATTGGCCGAGATGTTCCTCACCGGCGTGGTCGACAAAGGCGGCAGTATCAACACCAAGCTAGATACGCCGCGCGTTCGAGATGGCGATCATGGCAGCGAATATGTCATCGCCTGGGCCGGCGAATCATCCACCGGTGAAGATATTGTCATCACCAATGTGGATATCGACAATCTTCTGCGCGCCAAGGCGGCCATTTACGCCGGGTTTAGCGTATTGGCTGCCAGTGTGGGCATGCCCCTGGATGCGGCAGAAAAAGTACTCATCGGCGGATCATTTGGCAAGTACATCAATGTCGAAAAAGCCGTCGAAATTGGGCTGCTCCCCGATATGCCCTGGGATCGTTTTCAGTTTTTGGGCAATACTTCTGTGCGGGGGGCTTACCTGGCGTTGATCGACCATAATTTGCGCCGCCGCATCACCGAGATTGCTGCCCGCATGACCTATATTGAGCTTTCTGCCGACAACACCTTCTACGACGCATTCATGTCGGCGCTATTTTTGCCGCATACCGATATGAGCTTATTCCCGACGGTTGCGGCTTCATTGAGTGATTAGTTCACTCGTTCATTTGGCTGGCTGGTTGAGTATGTAACCCTGAAACCTGCCACTTGTTATCTGTGACCCAAAAGGAAGGTTTTTATGTACATCATTGGCGAAAATATTCATATCATCTCCCCCGCAGTCAAAGAAGCATTAAAAAGCCGCGACCGTGAATTTTTTATGGAGCTGGCTATCAAACAGGTCGAAGCCGGCGCACAATGTGTGGATCTTAACCTGGGGCCTCGCAAGAAAGATTGGGAGGAAGTTTTCCCCTGGATGGTTGAAACCGTTGAAACTGTGGTGGACGTGCCCCTGTGCATCGACACCACCAATGTAAACGGTATGGAAGCGGCCCTGAAAACCATCACGAAGGCGCAGCCGATCCTCAACTCCACTTCGGCAGAACCGGAGCGGTTAGAGAAAGTTCCCGCGTTGGCAAAACAATACAACGCCCGGCTGATTGCCTTGACTATGGAGAAGAGCGGCATCCCGGTGGGGGCCGATGAGCGTGTCAACATCGCTTTGGAGCATTTGATCCCGCGTTGCCTGGAATTGGATTACCCGATAGAAGATTTGATCATCGACCCGCTGGTGCTGACCGTTTCTGGCTGCCAGGAATATTGCCCAGAGTTGATCGAGGCTGTTCGTACTTTGCAATTTGCCTGGGATCCGCCCCCGGCGATCTCGGTAGGTTTGTCGAATGTGTCGAATGCTGTGCCGCACAAAAACCGCCCATTGATCAACAGTGTGTATTGTGCCATGGTGATGGGGGCTGGTCTTCAAATGATGATTGCCAATCCATTAGAGACAGAGTTGATGGAAGTCATCCGCATCATCGAGGCGCGCGACGAGAGTACACCACTGGGGCGGCTGTATCTGAAAATTCACGATCGTATTGCAGCTATGGAACATCCTACGATCGACGATGTAGATATGAGTGATCCAGAACAGGCTGCTGTCTGGAAGACGGTGCAGATCTTGCTCAACCAGGTGATCTATGCCGACTCGTATTTAGAGCAGTAATCGTTATCAATCGGTTGTCAGCTAACATGCTGATAACCGATTTTTTTATGGAGGACCACCCTATGACAGATCAACCCCAAGTCAATGTCGATGAGCTTCTTGCAAAGGCAACCCAGCCATCTGCCGATGCGATGAAGCTCCACCCGTTCTATCGGGGCAAGGTTGAGACGAATCTCAAATGCTCGGTGCGAGATTTTAACGATTTTGCCATTTGGTATACACCAGGGGTCGCAGCCCCTTGTCGGGCCATTGCCGAAGATCCTGAACTTGTGTATGAATATACCAACAAGTGGAATACGGTGGCTGTTGTAAGTGACGGAACCCGTGTTTTAGGTTTAGGTGATATTGGCCCAAAAGCAGGCTTGCCGGTAATGGAGGGAAAAGCGTTGCTCTACAAATACCTGGGGGGCGTAGACGGTGTGCCGATTATGCTCGATACCAAAGACCCCGATGACATCATCAAAGCGGTAATGATGCTGCAACCGGGATTTGGCGGCGTCAATCTGGAGGATTTGTCGCAGCCAAAATGTTTCCGCATTCTTGATACACTACGCGAGAACGCCGAGATCCCGGTCTGGCACGACGATCAACAAGGCACGGCCACCGTCACATTGGCCGGGTTGATAAATGCCCTCAAGGTCGTTGGCAAACCCATTGGTGAAGTCAGCATCGCCTTTATTGGCAGCGGCGCGTCCAATGTGGCCTGCTCTCGCCTGATCTTTGGCTGGGGCGGGGATCCGGCCAAGTGCACCATGGTAGATAGCAAGGGCATTCTTGGTATGCATCGCACAGATCTCGAAATGCGCAAGGCCGAATTTGTAGACAAATGGCATCTGTGCCAAACGACGAATGCTGAAGGCCGCCAGGGTGGCATCCCTGAAGCCATGAAAGGTGTGGATGTCGTCATCGCCCTCTCTCGCCCTGGGCCGGATGTGCTCAAAAAAGAATGGATTACCTCCATGGCCGATGATGCCATCGTCTTCGTTTGCGCTAACCCTGTACCGGAAATTTGGCCGTGGGAGGCCAAAGAAGCCGGCGCGCGCATTGTTGCCACCGGGCGTTCTGACTTCCCCAATCAGGTTAATAACTCACTTGGCTTCCCTGGAATATTCCGTGGCACGTTGGATGTGCGTGCCCGCACGATTACCGACGAAATGTGCTTTGCCGCTGCCGAGGCTTTGGCCGATCATGTTGGCGACGCGCTAGATGAAGAGCACATTTTGCCCGGCATGGATGATTGGGAAGTCTTCCCGCGTGAAGCGGCTGCGGTTGCCATGAAAGCTCAGGAGCAAGGGCTGGCCCGCATTCAACTCACCTATGAAGAAGAATTCGAGAACGCCAAACGCATCATCAAGCAATCGCGCGATCAGACCCAACTGTTGATGAGCGAAGGCTTTATCCCTGAACCGCCAAAGGAGTAAGTGAGGTAAATTATGTATGACTTAATTGTTGTCGGCGGTGGCCCTGCTGGCCTTACTGCCACGATTTATGCCTTACGCAAACGGCTCAATGTCTTGTTAGTATCAAAAGACTTGGGTGGAAAAACCAACTACCGGCTGGCACTCCCCTGGGTTGAAGAATACCATCAGATTATTCGCGGCCTTGAAATTGTCGGCAAATTTAAAACTGAGCTTGAATACCTGAATTTCGCCCGTCATATGGAAGCCGTTGATCAAGTCGCTAAAAAAGACGACCACTTTGTCGTCACCACAAAAGGCGGCGGAGAACTCGAAGCCAAAGCCGTCATCATCGCTACCGGTACGCGTCAAGAATTCCTGGATATTCCGGGAGAGAAAGAATTCATGATGCGCGGGTTGTGCTATTCTGCTTTGAGCTACGCGCAACTCTTTATCGACAAAACCTGCACGGTCATTGGCGACGGAGAGTTAGCATTGCGCTCTGTGGCTGAACTAGCCACTGTTGCCACGCAAGTCAATCTTGTAGGCGTGGATGGGAAATTGCTCAAAACCCCGCTTGGTCAAAAAATGCAGAACGCCGAGAATGTGACCCTCTATCAGGATTATAAGGTTATCCGCGTTCTGGGTGGCGATTTTGCCGAGCGCATTGTGGTTGCCTCGCCAGATGGCAAGGAAGAAGAACTTGTTTCGGATGGCTTCTTCGTGGAAATGGGCTTAGTGCCCAACGCCAAGATGGTAGTCGACCTGGTGAATTGTGACGAACGCGGCCGTATCAAGATCGACTGCGGTGCGAAGACCAGTCAGCCCGGCATTTTCGCGGCGGGAGATGTCACCACTCTGGATGCTGAGCAAGTGTTGATTGCCGTAGGCGAAGGCGCCAAAGCGGCCCTCAGCGCTTACGAATACCTGCTCAAACTGTAGGGTTATTTGTTCGTGATGTTTGTTATGCGCCAGCTATGGGGGGATGCTGGCGCTTTTTGGCGCAGGTTTACAGATGGCTGATATAATTCGTAAAATTTATCCAACCCCTTAATTTGTTGATTCGAATGTGCTTAGAGTCTTTCGGAATCCTTAGTTGTAATCATGGTAGTTCCTGAAGTGCCTGAAATGTTCACATTTTGCTGAGGCAATGACTAATGAAGAAATCCGAGTGGTTATTAGGCGATTCCCCCAATCCCCTGGGGGAGCGAGCCGACGAAATCAGAATTGAAATGCGCGATATTGATCCCCATCGTGCAGCAATACGCACCGGGGCAATATACTCTTCTGGTGACGAATCGGAGGGCGAATTCAAGTTGTCTCTCTGGGAACGGGAAGTTATTATTAACTTCCCAGGTTTTTCCGCTAAAGACGCCCAAACGGGGAAGCCATTGAACACCTTCGATGAAACCCTGCTGCTCTATTACTTTCATCTTTCCGATGGCACACCGCTCTCCGGCGATTGGATTGCATTCACCGATCTGCCCGACGGCAAATTCTACACCCAGGCATTCCAGGGGTATACCGGGCAAGAACTCAGCCGCGCTTTTGGCAATGAGGCCGAAGCCTTCATGCAAGCTGCCGAAAATCTGGGCGGGCGGCGGGAATTCTTTGGAAATTTTGCCTATTCATTCCAGGTGCTGCCCCGTATTGCCATCATGGTTGTGTGTTGGTTGGGAGATGAAGATTTCCCGGCCTCATACCGCATACTCTTCGATGCGGCTGCAAAGCACCACCTGACGACCGACGCCTGCGCGATTTTAGGCAGTCAAGTGACGCGTAAATTGATCAACGCGCAATAGACCCCAAAGGTCTTGATTTTACGAACAGGAGATTGTATGAAACTAGCGATTAGTGGTAAAGGCGGCGTGGGGAAAACCACCCTTTCGGCACTGCTGGCCCAGGCGTATGCCGATGCCGGGCGCGATGTACTTGCGGTAGATGCCGACCCATCTCCTTGTCTGGCGGGCGCGCTGGGCTTCCCCGTGGAGAAACTGGCCGAATTGAAACCCATCGCCGAGATGGATACATTGATTGAGGAACGCACCGGAGCCAAGCCCGGAACCGTCGGCGGCTTTTTTACCCTTAACCCGCGCGTGGATGACATCCCCGAGCGTTTTAGTGTTACCCATCGGGGGGTGCGCTTACTCGAAATGGGTTCGGTTGATCTGGGGGGGGCAGGCTGCATTTGCCCCGAGGCGGCTATGCTCAAGACGCTTTTTACCCACTTGCTCTTTCGCAAGGATGATGTACTCATTTTGGATATGTATGCCGGAGTTGAACACTTGGGCCGTGCCACGGTGGATTTTGTAGATGCGATGGTCATTGTGGTAGAGCCAACCCGCCGCAGCCTGGGGACCGCCCGCCAGATCAAGAAGCTGGCAAACGACATTGGGTTGAGCCGCCTTTGGCTCGCCGGGAACAAAGTCCGCAATCAGGATGAGGCTGACTTCCTTACAACAGAATCACCCGAAATTCCAGTTTTGGGCTTCCTGCCCGCCGATATGGGGGTCCAAGAAGCCGACCGCCTGGGTATTCCGGTGTACGATCACGTGCCATCTCTCAAAGATGCGGCGGGAAAGATGGCTGAAAAATTGGTAGAGAATATTGGAGTAGCAGAATGACAACCACCATTGCTTTAGCCGGAAAAGGCGGTGTGGGAAAAACCACCGTCGCCGGGATGATTATTAAATATCTGGCGCAAAGCCAGCCGGGAGCGATCCTGGCTATTGATGCCGACCCCAGCAGCAACCTGAACATGGTGCTGGGGCTGAATTTAGACTGGACGGTGGGCGACATCCGCGAGGATATGCTTGCCCAGGTGCAGCAATCGTTGACCCAAACCGGCGCGGCCATGGGATCGCTGCCGGGTGGCATTACCAAGGCTGAACATCTGGATTATGAAATCCGCTCTTCGCTGGCCGAAGGCGACCGCTTTGATCTGATTGCCATGGGGCGCGGTGAAGGGCCGGGCTGCTATTGCGCCGTTAACCACAACTTGCGCGAAGTGGTCGATGCGATTGGCGGTAGTTATCGTTATGTTGTCATCGATAACGAGGCCGGGATGGAGCATCTCAGCCGCCGCACGACCCGCGATGTTAATCATCTCATTGTCGTCAGCGACCCTACCCAGCGCGGCATCGTCACCGCCGAACGCATTGCCACCATGCAAGATGAACTCGATATCAATGTGGAGAACGCCTATCTGATTGTCAACCGGCTGATGGGGGAAAT
The DNA here is from genome assembly GCA_964344175.1 of uncultured Anaerolineales bacterium. Lineage (GTDB taxonomy): Bacteria > Chloroflexota > Anaerolineae > Anaerolineales > UBA11858 > NIOZ-UU35. The sequence continues at coordinate 62,086 of CAYFMI010000001.1, read as the reverse complement.
GCCTGAAGTCTTGCAGCAACGTATCGACGGTATGAGTATTCCACTACTCGGAACGATTCCGGCAAATGAAGAACTGGCCGAGTTTGAGTTCAGCGGGCGGCCATTGGTAGATTTAGGCGATCAGTCGCCGGTTTATAAGGCGGTAGCGGCGATGATGGAGAGCATGCTGTGAGCGGCAATGCCATCGCTACCCTGGGCGGCGGTTGTTTCTGGTGTCTCGAACCATTATTCGAGGCCCTGCGCGGCGTTGAAGAAGTTGTCTCCGGATATTCCGGCGGGAAGGCTGAATCGACCTATGAAGAAGTGTGTGCCGGAACTACCGGCCATGCCGAAGTGGTGCAGATAACCTTTGATCCCCAACTTATATCCTTCCCTGAAATATTGCGAGTTTTCTTCACCGTCCATGACCCCACCACCCTCAACCGGCAAGGGGCCGACGTAGGCCCGCAGTATCGCTCGGTCGTCTTTTACCACGATGAAGCCCAAAAGGCCGCAGCAGAGGCAATGATCCGTGAAATCGAGGCAGCGCGCATCTGGGATGCGCCGATTGTGACCGAGGTATCGCCGTTCGCCGATTTTTATCGAGCAGAGGATTATCACCAAAAATATTTTCAGCACAACCCCAACCAGGGATATTGCCGGGTGGTGATTGCCCCTAAGGTGACGAAATTCCGGGCGAAATTTGCTGAGAAGTTAAAACCTTGAGCGAGATTTAGGGAATCCACTGAGGAGGCCCGAGGAGGGGATGAGATTATTCGGGTCGGCGATGCACTTCGGGCAGGGGGTAGGTGAATGTGCTGTTCGTGCGAATTACATAGCGCATGAGCTTGATGTAATCTTGCGCGCCATTGCTTTTGGGAGCATATTCAAAAATGGTCTGTTGGCGTGCTGGGGCTTCGGCGAGTTTGACGTTATTGCGAATCGGATCGGCAATTTTATCCCCGAACATGGCCTCCATTTTCTGGAGAATATCGCGGTCTTTGCGCAAACGACCGGTAAATAGTGTTGGCACAATGCACAGAAGCTGGACATTATGATCGGGGATGCGCCCGATGGCTTTGAGTGTGCCGATAACCTGGCGCGTGCCGACCACTGAGAGATGGCTCATAGTCATGGGGACGATGAGTTCGTTAATATAAAGCAAGCCATTTTCACTTAAAAGAGTCACTGAGGGGGGGAAATCGACAATCACAAAGCTGTAATCATCATCGACATTGCGCAGCTTGTCGGCCAGCACACGGCGGGCAATGCGCATGCTGCTATTACCAATGCCCCAGAGTTCTTTTTCGGCCTTGAGCATTCTGCGGTCGCTGGGTAACACATCCAGGTTGCGCCGGGCCGGGTAGATGCATGAAGTTGGTTCGGCCTCCCCCAGGAGTAGATCGGTCAATGATGCAGAATACTTCACCCCGAGGTGCGCCGCGAGACTCCCCTGCGGGTCTAAATCCACACATAAAACGCGCGCCCCGCGCATTGCCAATCCTGCTGCCAGGTTGACGACGGTCGTCGTTTTTGCCGTTCCCCCTTTATAATTTAGTACCCCGATGACCCGATTGATGCGTTCGTCCATACCAGCCTCTTTTTAGACATCTCGCGCGAAACTGCCGTCATACTGATTATAATCTATGTGCCAAAGCGATACCGATTGGAGTTGTTGTTTATGAAAGCCATTGCCGATATTGCCGTTGTCCCCATTGGTGTGGGAGTTTCACTCTCTGCCTATGTGACCGCCTGTGAACGCATTTTCATCGAAGCGGGGTTGAACCCGCAACTGCACGCCAATGGAACGAATGTAGAAGGGGATTGGGATGAAATTTTCGCGGCGCTCAAACGTTGTCATGAAACCCTGCACAAAATGGGCGCGCCGCGCATCTCAACTACCTTGCGGTTGGGAACGCGCCTGGATCGCCCCCAGAGTATGGCCGAGAAAATTGAGAGTGTGCAGGAGAAACTTCGCCGGCAGGTGCATAACTCATGATGAATTCGCAAGCCCGCCAGGGCGCGATCCGCCAGGCGCGGGCGTATATTGCCAACAAGCCGGTCTATTTAGATACCGAAACCACCGGTATCGGCCCGAATGCCGAGATTATTGAGATTTGTATTGTGGAGCATTACGGGGGCATTCTACTGGATACATTGGTGAAGCCGCGTGGGGCGATTGAACCTGGTGCGCAACGCGTCCACGGCATTCATCAGGAGATGTTGGCGGATGCCCCATCCTGGGGCGATGTCTGGCCCCAGGTGGAAGCTGCCCTCACCGGGCGGCATGTCGGGATCTACAACCTCGACTTCGATTTGCGCATGATGCGGCAAGCGCATTTGCGAAACTGGCTCCAATGGCGGCAGCCTGTGGCTCAGTTTTTCTGTGTGATGCTGCTGTATGCCCGCTATTATGGTCAGTGGAATGCACGACGGCGTTCATACCGCTGGCAAAGCCTGGATAACGCCCGTGCGCAGTGCGGCCTGGCGCTGCCCAACAGTCACCGCGCCAAAGCCGATGCTTTGTTGACACGTGCCGTGTTACACCACATGGCCGAAGCACCCTGAGCGGATGCCTGGCGAAGTTGAGGGGGGCGCACTTTTGTGATAAAGCAAAAGTTTCTGCTTGTTAGCAGATTGCGAGATGCGATCATACATCTGGGGTCGCGGCGGGCAGGTTGTTTCGGCTCAACGCGCCGAAATGGTCTCTTTTTTTGAGGGCGGCATTCGTTCGCGCCGTTACAATGATATAATGACGAAATCTCTCAATAAAAATTTTTCCCGAAAGGAATCAACTATGCAGCAGTGGAAACAAGCCCCGGAGATGGAAATTGATCCCCAAAAGAATTACCGAATCAGTATGGATACGAACCGGGGCACGATTGAAATTGAACTGTATCCCCAGCATGCCCCGAAAACCGTGAATAACTTTGTCTTTCTGGCGCGCCAGGGTTATTATGACGGTGTGAAATTCCACCGCGTAATTAGTAATTTTGTTATCCAGGGCGGTGACCCAACCGGAACCGGACGCGGCGGCCCGGGTTACAAGTTCGAAGATGAAACTAAAGGGAATCCGCTCATCCATGAGACAGGTATGCTATCTATGGCAAATGCCGGGCCTAACACCAATGGCAGCCAGTTTTTTATCACCCATTCGCCCCAACCCCACCTTGATGGCAAACACACCGTTTTTGGGAAAGTCGTTAATGGCATAGATGTCGTCAACGCCATCCGACAAGGCGACGTGATGGAAAAGGTCACTGCGACCGAACTCTGATATGCGCTATAAAGTCATTCTCAACCCAGCATCTGGACGGGGCGAGGGGGGCGCTTCTTTACCACAAATTGAAGCCTCCCTCAATAATTTGGGATTGAACTTCGAAACCATCCTCACCGAAGGCCCCTGGCATGCTGCCGAGTTGGCTCAACAAGCCGTCATTGGTGGCTATGACGTTGTCGTTGCTGCTGGTGGGGATGGCACAGCCAACGAAGTGCTCAATGGTTTGATGCTGGCGAAAGAAGCCGGGTTCGGGGCGGTTATGGGCGTTTTGCCGGTAGGGCAGGGCAATGACTTTGCTTTTAGTATGGGCATACCCACCGAGTTGGGCGCTGCTTGTCAAGCCCTGGCACATGCTCATCGCAAGCGCATTGATATTGGCCGCGTAACCGGCGGCTTGCGCCCCGAAGGACGTTTTTTTGGCAACGGGGTGGGGATTGGTTTCGATGCTGTCGTCGGTTTTGAAGCCCTGAAGCTGAAACGTCTGCACGGATTCCCGGCCTATTTGGTCGCCGCCTTGAAGACAATCTTCTTGTTTTTCAAAGCCCCGCAGGTGCGCGTGGAACTGGATGACGAAGTCATTACTCTGCCGGCGCTGATGGTTTCGATCATGAATGGGCGGCGTATGGGGGGCGGGTTTATGATGGCGCCGCATGGCGATCCCGAAGATGGGCATCTTGATCTTTGCATTGCCCGAGAAGTCGGACGCCTGCAAATTTTTGCCTTGATTTTGCGATTCATGAAAGGAGATCAGGGCGATCATCCCGCAGTTGTGTTCAAGCGCGCGGCGAAAATCAGCGTGACAGCTCTGAAAGGAATGCTGCCCGCGCATGCCGATGGGGAGACGGTCAGTGAAGAGAAAACCCAATTGGCAATTGAGTTGTTACCAGGGCAGTTGGAATTACTCACCCAAAGATAACCCATGACAGAGTACCAGGTTCCCTTCAAAGAGAAGGTTGTCAATGCAGTCATCAAAGGCCTGGTGACAATGGCCTGCCGAGTAGATGCCCAATACCTGGGACGCGTACCCAAGCGCGGACCGTTGATCTTGATTACCAATCACATCAACTTTCTGGAAGTTCCCCTCATGTACACCTATTTGCAGCCCCGCCCGTTGGTAGGATTTGCAAAAGCCGAGACCTGGGACAGCCCATTTTTAGGGCCGTTGTTTGATGTATGGGGCAGCATCCCGGTGCGGCGTGGCGAAGCGGATACAACAGCCATCCGCCGCTCGTTGACGGTGCTCAAAGAAGGCAGCATCCTGGCGATTTCGCCAGAAGGCACACGCAGCGGGCATGGCCGTTTGCAAAAAGGCCGCGCGGGTGTGGTTTTGATAGCGCTGCAAAGCGGGGCGCCCATCCTGCCGATTGTACATCACGGTGGGGAAGCCTACCGTCATAACTTGGCGCGCTTGCGGCGGACAGATTTTTACATTTCCGTTGGCGAGCCATTTGTGTTGAATACGCGCGGTGAGAAAGTTAATGCCGGTATTCGCCAGCAAATGGTAGACGAGATGATGTATCAAATTGCCGCCCTGCTGCCTCCGGCCTATCGCGGCGAATATGCCGATCTTTCGGCGCCACCCCAAAAATATTTAGATTTCATCCCCGAAGCAGATTGAAGGCTCCGGAAAGTTTGATGATGTTGCCTCCACAATTAATGAAAAAAGGGCGCATCCCAGAGACGTGCAAAGAAAAACGATGGAAAAGATAACAAATCGGCAGGAAGCTACGGCCTGGCAGAAAAAATATAACCCCCTCGCTCCGAAAGTTGGTGATCTAGCCCCCGACTTTGAATTATTCGATATCCACGGCGAGAACCCGGTGCGTCTATCGACTTTTCGAGGGGAAAAGCCGGTTGCGCTGGTCTTTGGTAGTTTTACTTGACCTCCCTACGTCAAGGGGACCGTGAGTCTCCAAGAATTGTATCGCCAATACCATGAGCAAGTGCAGTTTCTGCCCATTTATATTCGTGAAGCGCATCCTGTGGATGGTTGGTGGCTGGGCAAAGGGCTATTTGGTTTGGCTTTGAAACTTTCCAAGTCTGATGCAGCGACCGATGTGTATGACCCTACCACGCTTGAAGAGCGCCGCGTCGTTGCCGGTCAGTGCGAAGAAGTGTTGCAGTATGGCATTCGCACCTATATTGATGATATGGATGACGCAGTCAACAAAGCCTACGCGGCCTGGCCGACGCGCTTGTATCTCATCGGGCTGGATGGAAAAATTGTCTATGCGGCGGGGTTGGGGCCGTTTGATTTCCATCCATTGAAATTGGCGGATGCGATTGAGGGGTATCTGTCGCAGCAAGAGACAGCAGCAGCGTAATTACAAAGGGCAGGGAATAATGCTCAAGGGCAGGTTGAAAGTGCTTCCCAATTTTCTTTGGGGGAGAAAATCTCCATACTTACTCACCCTCTTCCTGGTGATGTTGAGTAGTTGCAATTTGCCGTCGCAAACCCCGATCCAGAATCCGCTAACTGAAGAAGCTTCCGCCGACTCCCCAGAATTTGGCCCAGGGGAGATCTTGTACACGCACATTGATTCCCCCGAAAACGGGCAGATTGCAGTGCGGGTCGATTTGCCATCCCAACCCCGTTATGGCGATAGCGCCCCGATCGTTGTTGTGGCCTCTACCTGGTTTGTGGCGAAATACAATCAACCGCAAGCGCCTTTTCACCTGGAATATAATCCTGTTGATGTTGGCGCAATCGCGGTCAGCCACATGTGGCCGGGGAAGAGTGACACACAAACCGGCATCAGCAGCGAAGGAGTGTTTGATTATGGCGGGCCGGACAGCCTGGCAGCTTTGCGCGATACAATTCGCTTCGCGCTGGGGGAAATGCCAAATGTGGATGGGCAGTATCTGCATGAATTGCTTTCGGTAGATCCGCTCTACGACAATGTCGGCTTGTTTGCCTCCTCCCACGCCGGGGTGGTGGCGACGAATGTCCTGGCTTATTATGGCGAATCACTCAATGGGCTAAAATACTTCGTTGGGCGAGAAAATCCGACAATGGCAGAAATGTATCCCCTTGAAATCGGCCATTTCGATGAGCGCCATAGGCCGAACTATAACCCCTATTACGATCATCAAGGTTATTCGCCGACAAGCATTGTGGTGGATTACTCGCAGCTTGATTGGGTGCAGAATGCCGCTTTTCCGGAGGGGCGTCCGGTTTTTGTTGTGCCGGGCGGCGAGGATTACGTGTTGGATGATAAAGGCCCGCAGATTCAGGGCAAGCGTTGGTTTTCTCATGCCCTCACGCAGGCATTGTTGGACAATGGTGTTTTCACAATGGCAACGTGGCCGGTTGATGTGGCTACGCCGCAGCAGACCGCCGATTTTTGGCCTTATCGTATTACGGTGCATAATTATGCCGCCATCGGTGAAAAGCTGCCCGAATTGCGGGTGATGCTGCCTTTTGCGTCTTACGACCATGTTCAGGCCGCGCCCGATAAGCCGCATATCCGCCAGGCCTATGATGGTTTCAGAAAAACTGCCGGTTTGTGGGTGCGCCTGAATTGTGATCTGGCCTATGTGCAGGCCGAAATTCACCCCAGCGCGGCACTGACAAGTGGTTTCCCCGACAATGATGCCAACACCGAGCCGGGTGACTGGTATGCCGAGGCCGAGTCCTGGGGTTTCGAGGGGCGGCTGGCCGGTGAGATGACCGCCCGCACCATTCCACTGGCCGGGGTCGCTGAAATGGCTGATCGCGTCCAGGCCGATAACTGGCAGCCCAATTTGGAGGCTGTGTTGTTCAGCCGCCCACCCGTTCTTGAATGAAGACCCGCGCCGCTTGCGGCGCGGTATTTTGGCTTTTTCCGCATCAAGCGGTTGACGCGTATCGCGATCTTCGGGTGAGAAGCAGGATTCTGCTCATAAAAAAACTAATTCGCTTTATAATCATTGAGACATCCTACTTACCTGATCAGGAAGGGCACCCTTTGAACGCCATTGATCCCAACGAAGTTCGTTTTTTCAGCGGGAGTTCGCACCCGCAATTAGCCGCCGATATTGCCGCCCATGTTGGTGTGCCTCTCGACGAGACGCATATCAGCCGTTTCAGCAACGACAACCTGTATATTCAACTGGGGGCCAGTGTACGCTCGCGCAATGTGTATATTGTGCAATCCCTCAGCCCGCCAGTCAACGATCACCTGGTAGAAATGTTGATGATGCTCGATATTGCCAAAGCTGCCTCGGCGCGTGAAATCCATGCCATTATCCCTTACTATTCATTTGCCCGGTCGGATAAGAAAGATGCCCCGCGCATTTCAATTACGGCGCGCCTGGTGGCCGATTTGCTGCATACCGCCGGAGCTACGCATGTGATGACGATGATGCTGCATTCTCCGCAGGCGCATGGTTTTTTCCCTGTGCCCACCGACCCGCTCACCAGCCGCCCGGTGATGATGCAGTACTTCGAACAGAAAGATCTATCAGATGCGATCATTGTGGCCGGGGACATGGGGCAGGCCAAGTCGGCCTCCCGTTTTGCTAAAAGCCTCGGTCTTTCGGTGGCTGCCGGGAACAAGGAACGCATCTCGGATACGCAAGTGACCTTCACCGGCATGGTGGGCAAGCAAATCAGCGGCTATAAAAAGGCCCTCATCTACGATGATGAAATCTCTACCGGCGGCACGATCCTGGAGTTATCGAAGCATCTCATCAGTCAGGGCATCGAAGAGATCTGGCTGGCCTGCACGCATGGGGTTTTTGTGCGCGGCGGCTTGGAAAAATTGGCCGCGGTTGCTCAAATTACCGACATTGTCACAACAGATACGGTTCCGATTCCGCCAGAAAAACGCCACCCCAAGCTGACGATCCTTTCGGTAGGGTCGGTGTTTGGTGAAGCCATTCGGTATAACTACATGCGTCAATCCATTGGTGACTTGTTCGTCTACGGCGAAGAAAAGGCGTAAATAGTATTAGGAGAAAAATATGTCTGAAAAATTATCTGCAATAAAAAACCGCGCTTCGCAGCGGCTCTATACCCTGGGAGAAGAAATTGCCCACAGCATCACGCATGGGGTTGGGGTAGGTTTGAGCATTGCCGGACTGGTTATTCTCGTTGTTCTGGCTGCCCGGTATGGGGATACATATCAGGTTGTCAGCTTCAGCATCTATGGGTCTACACTGATCATTTTGTATCTGGCATCTACCCTGTACCACGGTTTTCAGCAGCCGCGTCTCAAGAAGATTTTTAAAATTGTCGATCACGCCTCGATCTTCTTGTTGATTGCGGGTACGTACACCCCCTTCTTGCTGGTGGGCATCCGGGGAAAATTAGGCTGGACATTGATGATTGTTATTTGGGGTTTGGCGATCTTGGGAGTCAGCTTCAAGGCGTTGTTCATTCATCGTTTTGAGAAACTTTCTGTGCTGGCCTATATCCTGATGGGCTGGTTATGTGTCGTCGCGCTTAAAGAGATGATGTCAAATATTCCGATGGGAGGGCTTATCTGGCTGGGGGCAGGTGGGGTGGCTTACACCATTGGCGTGATTTTCTATGCCCTTAGGAAAATTCCTTATATGCATGCCGTCTGGCATTTATTTGTACTGGGGGGCAGCATTTGCCACTTTTTCTCTGTACTGCTGTATTTGGCTCCGGCTGGGTAATGGGTCTGTAATCAATTGAGGTTAATCTTCGCAAGGGGGGCACCACTCATCCTTTTCTCACGCTCCAATATCTTGCCGATGGAATGTACGCGATCAATGAAGGAGAGTTCTACACCGCCCTGGGGCATCCTAAATATTATGTCGCTACGGATGCTTTGAAATCTCCGGCTTATAAAATGCTTACCCCAGGAGATCTAATTGATGTGGTCAGTAACCACCGATTGCATTTCGATCATATTAAACAAACGGGCGTCGTCCTCCACATGCTCGGTGGGGTATCTTCTTTTGGTAAAGTAGGCTTGACGCCATAGGGGACAACCCCTGACCATGCCCAAGCCATCTATCATCATTGTATTGCGGTGCTCGATCAAGCCGTTGGTCAATAAAGTATTTGAAGTAAAAACGCGCTCGGCCTTCGCGTTCGTATTGTTCCACGTGTTTGATCTCATGGGCAAGAAAGGCTAGCCCGCGAGGGGTGTGGGGGTTGTAGTATTCGGCCCGACGGAAATAGATGGTGTGTCCTAAAGTGATGGCCGCGATCTGGATGCCTGAAAAGCGCGGATGGCTGAGAAAACGGGCCAGGGCGTTGGCGCTTGCCAGCCGGGTGCGGGATACTACCTTGGGGTCGGGAAACCACGCATCTCGCGCCAGTATGGTTACTGCGCAAGGGGGCAATTGATCTGGAAGCATGTTTAGTGTGCAAAATATGCTTGCAGAAGAGTAAGACCATACAAGTTTTCGGTGAAGTCAGGCCCCGCTGAAGAAAAGGTGATGTAAAAAAGACAGCCAAATAGCAGGATTAGTATCAGACCGGGCGCAAACAGGGCTAAAATAGCCCTGCCAATCGAAATATTGTGGGTAACTTTCAGCAGGCGTACGTTCAGAATAATGCTAAAAATCGATAGAGCAATCGCTGTCAGTGCATAGAGTACATCGCCTGCCAGAGGGATAAACGAGAGCAAATAGATCACTGCGCTTAGAAGGCCTATTGGGATTAAATACAACACTTGCAAATAGGCCTGGGTAGTGAAATCTCCCTGGCCGCCAAAGATGCGCGCGCTGAGATAGAGGATACCGTTTCCGATATAAAAAGCTATTGGCGTTATCAACAAACTGCCGCACCCCCAAAATAAGATCAGCATATCCAAAGTGGGAAAGAAATCTCTGTATTCTGGCGGGAATGATGACATGGTTTCTGTCATACTGAGCATCGTTGAAGCCGTGGAGAAAATGGTCATCACTATCGTATAGATGAGAACGCTCCAAAGCGTGTTCGTGCTGTTGGCGCGGGGTGCCTCCTGTCTGAAAAATGTCTCATCCATTTTGAATAATTGCAGCCAGAGATCTGGCATCTCGCTGAACGGCCGCGGTGAAGAGATGGTCGCACCTTCAAGTGAGGTTTGTGTTTTTGTAGACATGGTTCGCTGCCTCTCGATTGAATTTTTGTTTGCGCAATGCTCCCTAAATGTAGATGCCAACCATAAGGCTGCGCTACAGCTGAATGCCCATCTGAATCTTGCTCAAGCTATTTAGGGAGGGGTTAAAAACTGTTTGCAATTAATAAAATGTCTTTCCCGCTGTCCCACCCTTCTTTGATCTCATCATTTGGGAAGTCGCCATTCGTGTACCAGGTTTGGACAGTGTACCCAGTTCCTTTGGACATAACCAGTGCCCAGACCCCATTGCCATATGCTAAGGACGAAATGCGTTTTCCGGCGTCCCACCCTTCTTTGATCGCCGCGTTGGGGAAATCGACCCGCGTCGACCAGGTTTGCTCGCTGTAGCCTGTCCCCTTCGACATCACCAATGCCCAGACCCCGTTGCCGTAGGTCAGTGAGGTGATATGCCTGCCCTCGTCCCACCCTTCCTTGATTTCGTTTTCGGGAAAATCTGTTCGAGTGCGCCACATCTGGGACGAATAACCCGTCCCCTTCGACATTGCCAGTGCCCAGACCCCGTTGCCATAGGTCAGCGCAGTAATGTGTTTTCCCTCATCCCACCCATTATCGATTTCTTTCTCAGGAAAATTGGTGCGAGTGCGCCACATCTGAGCCGAATAGCCCGAACCTTTCGACATCACCATTGCCCAGACGCCATCTCCATAGGACAGCGAAGTGATATGTTTGTCAGCGTCCCACCCTTCTTTAATTTCTTTTTCAGGGAACTTGGTGCGCGTATACCAGGTTTGCTCGTAGAAGCCGGTATTCTCACTCATAACCAGCGCCCAAATGTCTTCCCCATCTACCGAGGGGGCTGTGGCGGGTGGAGAAGGAGTATAGCTGGGTGTTGACACAGAAATAAGCCCAAGGGGGCTGAGAACATCGATCAGGCTGCGAAGATTACCGTCGAACGCGCCGGTGGTGAAGTCGATGCGTTGGATTTTGCCGAACTGAATTTCGTACCACCCCGGAAGACTACAGCTTTTAAAAAGTATTGGAATAATATTCTTGCCCTTTTTTTCGGCAAATTCCAATTCGTTGCGTACCCATTTCGATGTCACCGAATTCGGGGACAAGATCGCCAATACTGCGGTGCTGTCTTCGATGGCAACAGCTATTCGAGTGGGCCAATCATCACCCCCGCGGATGCCAATGTCGTCTATCCAGGTTTGCACCTGCCGGTCGATGAGGGCCTGGTTTACTTTATCTGCAAATGATTCGTCTGATCGGGCGTAGCTTATAAACAGCATACGACATTCTCCCATAGTTTCCTGGTGCGGGTATGCGAAGTCATTTTAGCATAATTTTATGCGGAAAAAGCCAGAATACCGCGCCGCTTGCGGCGGGGTTCTTCATTTTCTGCCGCAACACTCCCCTTAGGTTCGTTTGCATCCCATTGAGCTTTCTCTTAGTAGCTCTTCTATTTCCATGTAAGAATTCGATGTCACCCTGCATCTACATAAGCACGAACCTAAATTAGTTGCTAAGGAGAAGAAACATGAATACAGCATTGTGGATTGTTCAAGGAATTTTGGCATTTATTTTTCTAATGGTTGGGATGATGAAATTGATGCGATCGAAAGAGCAAATGGCTGACCAAATGGGTTGGGTTGAAGATTTTTCTCAGACCCAGATTCGCGGGATTGGCATGCTTGAAATACTCGCAGCACTGGGGTTGATATTGCCCGGCGTGACCGGCATTTTGCCGATCCTGACTCCTTTGGCCGCCGTAGGGTTGGCCATCTTGATGGCTGGCGCTTTCTTTACCCATATGCGCCGCGATGAGATCGCCCCAATGGGTGTCATGAATATGATGTTTTTTATCATGGCTGCTTTCGTGGCTTATGGTCGATTTTTCTAGTTTCGTTTGATCTTTTCATTTTCGGATAGGTTTTTAGGTAATCACACCGCGAAATCGTTTTGCGGTGTGATTTTTTGCGCTTGACATGTCTTTGTTGATTAGGGTAGAATATCTTCGGAATGAACGTTCATTCTGAAAACGAGACATCGCACACATGGATGACAAACGAACAGCCATTTTACAGGCTACCCTTACCTTGATCTCTGAGCGCGGCTTTCATGGCACGCCTATGTCGAAAGTTGCCGAAAAGGCCGGTGTTGGTGCGGGGACGATTTACCGCTACTTCGAAAATAAAGAAGCGCTGATCAATGAGTTGTTCCGCGAATTGAAGCAGGAACTGAGCCAGGCGATATTTGCCAGTGTGGATGAAAATGCGCCAAGTGAGGAAATTTTCCGTTCGATCTGGTGGCGAACCGTGCAATATTGCATCGAGCACCCGGTCGAGGTATTGTTTCTTGAGCAGTACCATAATTCGCCCTTCCTGACACCTGAAACAGAAGCGCAAACGCAAGCCTACCTTGCGCCTGTTATCCAGCTTGTACAACAAGGCATTGATAGCGGTGCAATGAAAGCCATGCCATTTGAGATGGTCAGTGTTTTTGTCTTTGACCTTGCGGTATTGTTGTCGAAGCATCACAATGCTGGTGCGCTCACTTTGGACGATCAAAGTTTAGAGTTGGCGATGCAAGCCTGTTGGGATGCCGTAAAGTGCAAATGATCTGTGGATTTTACGGAAACTCTGAATAGATCATTATCAATCGTATAGGAGTACTAAATGTTAAGCAATAATCGTTGGACAAGTAAAAATATGCCAGATATGACCGCCAAAACGGTCATGATTACCGGTGCGAACAGTGGCATTGGCTTTGAGGCTGCGCGTGCTCTTTTGCAGAAAAACGCCGTAGTGATAATGGCCTGTCGCAGTTTGGAAAAAGGGGAAAAGGCCGTAGCACAAATCCAAGCCGAGATCCCCGATGCAAATCTCGCCCTGATGGCGCTAAATTTGGCCGACCTATCTTCAGTTCGCAGTTTTGCGCAGGAATATCGCGCCAATCACAAGAAATTGGATATTCTCATCAACAATGCTGGAGTGATGGCGACCCCCTATCGGAAAAGCGCCGATGGTTTCGAGATGCAATTTGCAACCAACCATCTCGGTCATTTTGCCCTTACAGGTTTACTGCTGGATTTGGTGCTGGATGCCGAAAATGGGCGTATTGTGACGATCAGCAGCCAGATGCATAAGACCGGCCGCATTAATTTTGACGATCTTAACGGTGAAATAGCCTATAGCAAGTGGGTGGCTTATGGACAAAGTAAACTCGCAAATTTATTGTTTGCATACGAGTTGCAGCGCAAACTGGCGGCAGCCAGCCAGAACACAATCAGCGTGGCAGCGCACCCCGGTTATTCGGCAACCAATTTGCAATCCGGCAGCGGCCTTTTTAGCGCCCTGAATCCGTTAATTGCACAGTCAGCCTCTATGGGGGCATTGCCAACTTTATTCGCGGCGACTCACACAGAGGTCCAAGGTGGCGATTATATCGGGCCGCGCAGTTTTGGGGGATGGCGCGGTTATCCGGCAATTGTGCAGTCCAATCCTGCTTCTCACGATGAATCGATAGCCAAGAAACTCTGGGCTGTTTCGGAAGAGCTGACCGGAGTGAAATATACTCTTTAACGAAAAGATCACCGAGTTCTGAACAAACTCGGTGATTGGATAGCGTAGAAAAATTATGCGGAAAAAGCCAGAAAAACGCGCCGCTTGCGGCGGGGTTCTTCATTCGCTTTTCAATTCTTGAGAGATTTTGCTGATTAGTACCTGGAGCGCCGCCTCGACCTCGGGGGTGATGCTGTTGCCCGCGGCATAGTTCTGCCCCTCGACGCCATACACAACCAGCTTAGAGGGGAGTTCGCCTAATAGCCGCGTCATCTCAATGGCTTCGGCCACACCAAAGGCATGTGTAGAAGTTGCCGAAAATTGAGTGGGCAGCGCTTCATCCTGGGCTTCGAAACGCAGAATTTCGCCGGGTGGTGCACCGGTTTGCATAGCATCAATCAGATAAATATTTTCCCACCCCACCAGGGCATCCATCAGAGCTGTGCCCTCGCCGCTGCGCTCGATGACTTCTACCCCAGGCAATCGCATCTCAGCTAACTGCCGCGCGGCCAAGATTCCTACGGCATCGTCGCCGCGGTAGATATTGCCCACGCCAATTACCCGAATTAGGGTGTGAATTGATTTTCCCATGACTGCCATAGAGAGAATTTGCCGCGGAGACGCGGAGTAAAAACTAAAACGATCTTCGCGTCTCCGTGGTGAAATTTCTTCTCATTACTCATGCACGATATCTAATTTCAAGAAGTGTGTAGCGCAGGAAATGCAGGGGTCGTAACAGCGCACCAATTGCTCGCAGCGCAGCGTGGCATCTTCCAGGGGGAGTTGTACCACATCGGGAACGTACTCCCACAGGTCGCCTTCAATACGGGGTAAGTTTTGCGCCGTAGGCGGCACAATGCGGGCAAAAGTGATGAGACCATTTTCATCGACCTGATAGCGATGGAAGAGCAGGCCGCGCGGCGCTTCGGTGGCATGGGCGCCTTCCCCCGCAGGCAGTGGGTCGGGAAGCTGGGCACGGCTGGGGCGGGGCTGTTTGTAGTTCTCGATGAGCTGAATAGCCTCTTCGAAGGCTTGCACCAACTCCAGGCTGCGCACAATCAGGCTGTAAAAGGGGTTGCGCACCGGCAGCTTCAAATTGATCTCTTTAGCCAGCGTCTGTGCGGTTGGAGAGAGTTTATCAAAATTGAGGTTCAGGCGCGCCATCGGCCCAACCAGATACGTGCTGCCTGTCTCCATGCGCCGGGAGTGCAGAGCATTCGAATGAGCAACATGCTCTTCGATATAGTGCTTGTCGTAATCTTCCATCGAAATTTCTAGCCCGGTGGATGACAGGATCGTGCCTTCGTTGAAAGGGTACTCATCGGGATTGCTGAGGCTGACGAACTCATAATCGACTTCAAAGTCCGGATAATCCAGGGTGGCAGCCCAGCGCACGGTCTCAATGGCGGTATCCAATCCCCATTTGAGTTCCGGCAGCAAGGCTTTCAACGCCGAGGGGCGGGGCGCGCCATAGAACCCGCCCACACATACCGATACCGGGTGAATCTCGCGGCCTCCGATGACGGTCATCAGATCATTGCCGATTTTCTTCATCCGCAAGGCGCGCTGTACGACTGGTAAAAGCTCGGGGTTGGCGGCCATACTGATGGCTGATTCATAGCCCAGGTAATCCGGGCCGTGCAGCATATAGACATGCAGAGCGTGACTTTCAATCCACTCTCCGCAATATAACAGGCGGCGAAGTTCGCGCACCCCAGGGGGCGGCGTGATGCCCAAAGCTTTCTCTAACGAATGGGCCGCGCTCATCTGATAGGCGACCGGGCAGATACCACAAATTCGGGCAGTAATATCGACAACTTCGTCGAAACTACGTCCGTGCAGAAAGGCTTCAAAAAAGCGCGGCGGCTCGAAGATATTCAACTCCACATTTGTAACTTGATCGTCTTTGATATTGATACGCAGCGCGCCCTCGCCTTCTACGCGGGCCAGATAATCTACGTTGATGTTTTTCTCTGTCATTTCAAGTCCTCTTACTACCTACGATGAGAGTAAGCCGAAAAAGGGTGTGCGTGGGGGTGCTGCGCACCCTTTTTCGGAATCTCACTACGAAGGCCTTAGCCTGAGCAGTTACTTATTCTCAAAATACTCACTCGCCTGGCGGAACTCAGGCGAATAACCATTAAAGCCGCGAAAAGCTCGTGCTACTTCCGCACCGGTTAACCCTAATGCCATGAATTGCTCGCCCAGGGCAATTGGATTACCATCCTCAATGGGGCCAAAGCAGCCGTAGCAACCCCGGTTGAAAGCCGGGCAGATCGCCCCGCAGCCTGCCTGCGTGACCGGCCCCAGGCAAGGAATTCCCTGAGCTACGGTGACGCAGACGGTGCCGCGCTGCTTGCATTCCAGGCAAACGCTGTGGGATGGCAAGCGGGGCTGGCGGCCAATTAGCAAGGATGTCACCAGTTCGAGTAGTTGATATTTGCTGATCGGGCAGCCGCGCAACTCAAAATCGACCTTGACATAATCGCTGATTGGCTTCGATGTCTCCAGCGTGTCGATATAGCCAGGGGTGGCGTAAACGGTGTTTACGTAGTCGTTCACATCGATCCAATTGCGCAACGATTGAATGCCGCCTGCTGTGGCGCACGCGCCGATGGCAACCAAAAATTTGGATTGACGGCGTACTTCTTTGATGCGTTCAATTTCTTCATCGGTGGTCACGGAGCCTTCCACCAGGGTGATGTCGTAAGGGCCGGGCAGCGTTTGGCGGCGGGCTTCGACAAAATAGGCAATTTCAACGGCTCCGGCTACGGCCAGCAGTTCATCTTCGCAATCGAGCAGCGAGAGCTGGCAGCCATCGCAAGAAGCAAACTTATAAACAGCCAGACGTGGTTTCGCAGCAGCGCTCATTAGAATTCCTCCACGTTATAAAAGGGTTCAATTTGGGCAAAATTAAGCACCGGGCCTTCTTTGCACAAAAAGGTGGGCCCATACTGGCAGTGCCCGCAAAAACCGACTGCGCATTTCATGTTGCGTTCCAGCGAGACAAAAATGCGCTCTTTAGGAATACGGCGGGCCAGGGCTTCGTAAGCTACAAAGCGCATCATAATCTCTGGGCCGCAGGTGAAAACGGTGGTGTGACGCGGGTCTGGTCTCAGGGAGTAAAAAAGCATGGGGACAACACCGACCCGCCCCCCCCAGGATTCATCGGCGCGATCCACTGTCGGGATGACCTCAATATCATGCTCGCTCCAGGTGTCAAATTCGTCATGGTAAAGCATATCTTCTGGAGAACGCGCTCCTGAGAGGATGATGACCTTGCCGTACTTCTCCCGATGACGAATGACATGATAGATTGCCGGGCGCAGCGGAGCCAGGCCGATGCCGCCTGCCACAAAAATTAAATCTCTGTCTTGGGCGGATTCAACCGGCCAGGCGCTGCCGTAGGGGCCGCGCACGCCAATTTGATCACCCACCTTCAAGCGCTCGATGGCCTGCGTGACATTGCCGGCCTCGCGGATGGTGTGCAATAAGTTTTCCGGCGTACCGGGGTCAGAACTGATGGAAATTGCGACCTCGCCAATCCCAGGCAGATAGAGCATATTAAACTGGCCGGGGGCGAAGGCGTAGGACTGACGCAAGGAGGGGGCCTGAAATTCGAGTGTGTAGGTAGCTACTCCCGGGGTTTCGGCTTGTTTATGGGTGATTGTTGCCCAATGGGGCAGCATCGGGTCTGCGGATGCAGTGTGGGTGTGCGTTGTTTGTGTCATAACCATCATTAGGCCTCCCCTCGAATAGCGGCGACTTCCTCGGTCAGGTCAATACCCACCGGGCACCAGGTGATGCAGCGTCCGCATCCCACGCAACCCAGCGTGCCAAATTGGCCTTCCCAGGAGGCGAGTTTGTGCGTCAGCCACTGTCGGTAGCGGGCGCGGATGTTCGGGCGCAAATGGCCGCCGTGGACGTAGGAGAAATCGGGGTTGAAGCAGGAATCCCAGACGCGCACGCGCGCGGTGTTTTCGCCGCTCAAATCGCTGATTTCCTTCACGTCTGAACAGAAGCAGGTCGGGCATACCAGGGTGCAGTTGGCGCACGAAAGACAGCACTCGGCCACTTCTTCCCAGCGGGGGTGATCCAGGTTATTCAATAACAGATCGGGCAGATCGCTGGTATCGAGGTTGCGGCCCATTTGATGTTCGGCATCGGCCAGTTTTTGGGCAGTGCGTGAGAGTTCAAGCGCGCCGGCTAACTGCCACTCGACATCGGCCAGCATGTGCGCTCCCAGGGGAGAGCCAACTTCGATGACAAAGGCGTCTTTCAACTCGGTTAGCGCCAGGTCGAAGGCCTGGGTGCAGCTTGGGCCGGTGCCCATCGAAGCGCAGAAGCAATTCTCCCCCGGTTCGGTGCAGTTAACGGCCAGGATGAAGGCCTTTTCACGGCGGGCTTGATAATGCGGGTCTGGGATGGCGCCTTCGATGAAGATGCGATCTTGAATTGCAATAGCAGCCAGTTCACAGGGCCGCACGCCAATGAAGGCGTAGCTGGGGGGAGTCTCTTCAGCCGGGGTGCTCTGATAGCCAGTCCCGTTTTTACTGGTGGTGAATAAGGTCAATCGCGGAGGGAAAAGATAGCGCTTCCACGAAAACGGCCCGGCGGGGAAACTGAAATAGGCTTTATCATCCCGTTTCTGCAGGCGATAACTTCCGGGGCCATATTCCGCCGTCCAGCCGATGGGGAGATCATCCACTGAGGTGATCTCATCGTAGATGATGGCCTCATCACTCAGGGTGGGGGCTATCAGGGTGTAGCCGTTCGATCGCAGGGTCTCGAAAAGGTTGCCCAGGGCAGGCTTCGCGATGACGATCTGCTCACCGGGAGTAGGAATAGGCGCGGGCATATCAGCTGCCCTCCTTCCCGGTAGCGTACATATCCAGCAATTGCATGCGGGTGGCCGTCAGGCGCGCTGCGACCACATTGGTCAGGCGTCGAAATACATGATAGCCAAGTTCGTGGTCTTTTTCGCAGGCTTCCTGCATTGCTTTACCGTCAAAAGCAACCGCCTGCGTGTCGCACACAGCCCGTGCCGAGGCCGTCTTAATATTCACGATTGGCAGAATTGCCGACCAGCCAAAGACATCTCCCTCGCTGAGGGTTAAAATTGTGGCGCGCCCGCGCATTGGGACAGAAATATCCAGCGCAACATGTCCATCGCAAATCAGGTAGATGCTTTGGTTCGGGTCACCTTCGCGAAAGATCATTGTCCCGGCAGGCCAGACGGCTTTAGACGCAATCGCCAGCATGGCCTCGAATTGGGGTTCGCCTAATGCCGCAAACCAGGGGTTTGCTCGTAGGATTTCAGAGAGCGGGGTTGTTTCCATTAAGTTTCTCCGTGTGCGTGGATCGTCTTACATTCCAATTGTGAAATTATACACAAATTATACCTGAGTGCATCTCGGTCATCTGGTGACATATTTCATGTATTTGGCGACAGAAATAACCTGTCTGACAACTGGGTGGTTTTTAAGGCAAAGACCTCCAAAATCTCTCAGACTTTGGAGGTCTAATTGGATGCAGGGCAGCTAAGACCTGGGGGTAACCTGGCGGTGTTGATTACCTTATACCCCGGTTACTTTGACGGCAGTAACTTTTGTTTCGGGGATCTTAGCAATTGGATCGAGGGCCGGGTTGGTGATCTCGTTGGTGGGGCTTTCGTGAAAGTGGAAGGTCATTGAGCACATGCCGGTGCGGCACACGTCGGTAATTTGGGCCTGCACTTTGACTGTGCCGCGCCGTGAGGTCACTTCGACCCATTGGCCGTCTTCAATGCCAAGTTTGGCGGCATCGGCAGGGTTGATTTTAAGCCATTCGTTGCTGTCTAATGCCTCGAGGCCCGCTACACGGCGGGTCATGGTCGCGGAGTGGTAGTGGTACAGACTGCGGTCGGTGGTTAAGATGAGGGGGTATTCCTCGTCGGCGATCTCTGCCGAGAGTTTGTATTCCAGTGGCATAAACTGGCCTTTGCCGTTGGGGCGGGCGAACGCGCCCTTGTGGAGATAGGGAGTTCCGGGATCGTCTTCGCTTCGGCAGGGCCATTGCAGCCCGACTTTTTCGATGCGCTCGTAGGTGATTCCAGCGTAAATGGGGGTGACAGCGTTAATCTCGTCCATGATTGCGGATGGAGATGTGAAGTCGAAGCCCGAGGCGCCCATTCTTTGTGCGATCTGGGCTGTGATCCACCAGTCGGGTTTGGCGTCGCCTCGGGGTGGGATCGCCGCTCGAACACGTTGTACCCGCCGCTCGGTATTGGTGAATGTCCCGTCTTTTTCGGCGAAGGAGGCCGCGGGGAGGATCACATCGGCATATTGGGCGGTTTCTGAGATGAATAGATCTTGCACAACGAAGAAATCCAGCTTCTCCAGCGCGGCGCGGACATGTTTGGCATTGGCCTCTGTCAGTAAGGGGTTCTCACCAACCATATAAAGAGCCGTGATTCTCCCATCGTAGATAGCGTCGAAAATCTCAGTGTGGGTCAGGCCGACGGTGTCGGACAAGCGTCCGACGTCCGACGTCCCGGCGTCTGACGCTGTAATGCCCCAGGCTTTTTCGAATTTCTCGCGGATTTCGGGATCGGCAACTTTCTGATAGCCGGGATATACATTCGGCAAGCCGCCCATATCGCAGGCGCCCTGAACATTGTTCTGCCCGCGTAGAGGATTTACTCCGGCAGAAGGTTTGCCGATTTGCCCGGTGAGTAGCGCCAGGTTGGCGACAGCCATAACGTTGTCGGTGCCGTGAGTGTGCTGGGTGATGCCCATGGCGTAGAAGATGGCCGAGGGGGTGTTGGTGGCATAGGTGCGCGCCACGATGGCGATCTGCTCCCAGGGCACGCCGGTGATTTCTTCGACGAATTCTGGTGGGTAGGCTTCCAGCGAGGTGCGGAAGGCCTCGAAATTTTCGCAGTGTTCAGCGATGAATTCCTTGTCGTACAGGTCTTCTTCGACGATGTAGCGCGCCATGCCCATCAGTAAAACGGTATCGCTTCCGGGGCGGTGTTGGATAAAATAGTTGGCGACTTTCACCAAATCGATTTCTTTCGGGTTGGCAACGATCAGCCTGGCCCCATTTTGGGCGGCCCGGCGCATGCGATGCCCAATGACGGGGTGGGCATTGGTGGTGTTGGCTCCGATGACAAAGAGTGTACCGGCGTCATCGATTTCAGCAATCGAGTTCGTCATGGCGCCCGAACCAAAGGAGGTGACCAGACCGGCCACCGTTGGGCTGTGTCAGAGCCTGGCGCAGTGATCGACAGAATTCGTCCCCATCACCGCGCGGGTAAATTTTTGGATTAGATAATTATCTTCGTTGGTGCATTTGGCCGAGGCCAGGGCTGCAAAGCGCTCCCCTTTACTCTCGGCCAATTTGCTGGCGACCAGGCCCAGGGCTTCATCCCAGGTGGCTTCGACAAATTGGCCGTCTTTTTTGACGAGTGGCGTGGTCAGCCGGTCGGGGTGGTTGACAAAGTTGAAGCCATAGCGTCCTTTGACGCACAGGCTGCCCTCATTGGTGGGGCGTTCTCGGTCGCCGCGTACGCTGACGACTTTATCCCCCTTGACGCCAAGATAAATGCCGCAGCCAACGCCGCAGTATACACACGTACTCTGGACTTCGCGGGCCACTACAGCCGGTTTCTTGGGGGCTAAGGCGCCCACCGGACAGCGATCCACACATTCGCCGCACGATTCGCAGATTGAATCGACGAAAGATTGATTGCCGAAGGTGCCGATCACGGTTCTGAAACCGCGGTTGATGAAGCCCAGCGCGCCCAGCCCAACGACCTCGTCACAGGTGCGCACGCAGATGCCGCAGATCACGCACTTGTTGGGGTCAAATTGGAAGAAAGGGTTGGAATTGTCGATGGGCAAGCCTTTATTTGAAGGCCGCAACCTTTTCAATCCATCTGGTTGGATGCCCAGATAAGCTGAAATGGTCAGCAAATCGCAGTTGTTAGCAGCCACACAGGCCAGGCAATCCATATGATGGTCGGCAATGAGCAGCTCCATGGCAACCTTGCGAGCCTGATAGATGGCTGTGCTGTCGGTTTTGACATCAATGCCTTCTTGGACAGGCGTCATGCAAGACATGGTCATTTTACCGCCGTCGATCTCCACGCCGCATAATCGACAGGCCCCCACTGGCTTTAGATCGGGGTGATGACACAGGTGGGGAATGTAAATTTCATTTTCCAGGGCTGCGTCCAGAACTGACATGCCCTGTTCGGCGATGATTTTTTGTCCGTCGATGGTGAGATGAATTTCTTTTGTCATAGTTTATCCTGGGGGGGGGAGGGAATTAGTCAATCAGGTGCTCAGGTAATTAGGGGAACCTACCTAATACACAAAGTGCCTAAAACCTAATCACCTATTAACTCCAATTCGCCTGTCCGTATCTCCACCGAGAAAACTTTCGGCGGGCAGACTTCATAACACACACCGCACTTATGGCACAGTTCCTGGTCAATAACATGCAATTTCTTCGGTTCACCGGTGATGGCCTTGGATGAGCAATTCCGCAGACACAGGCCGCAGCCAACACAGCTTTCAAGAATATGGTAAGTGATTAATTCTTTGCATTGTTTAGCTGGACAAGCTTTCCCAAAAACATGCGCTTCGTATTCCTCGCGGAAGTAACGTAAGGTGGTCAGGACGGGGTTAGGCGCAGTTTGCCCCAACCCGCACAGGGAGCCTGCCTTGACGGCTTCGCCAAGTTCTTCCAATAGATCAATATCTTCAGGCGTACCGCGGCCTTCGGTGATGTCTTCTAAAATGGTGAGCATTTGCTTGGTTCCCAAACGACATGGCACGCACTTTCCACAAGATTCCTTTTCAGCGAAATCCAGAAAGTAACGGGCAAAATCCACCATGCAGGTGTTTTCATCCATGACGACCACACCGCCAGACCCCATGATGGTGCCAGCTTTGTTGAGTGAGTCATAATCTACTGGGATGTCGAGCAATGCTTCGGGTACGCAGCCTCCAGAAGGGCCGCCGGTCTGCACGGCTTTAAATTTGCCATCTCCTGCCATGCCGCCGCCAATATCGAAGACCAATTCGCGCAAGGTAATGCCCATGGGCACTTCCACCAGCCCGGTGTTCTTGACCTTGCCGACCAGGGCGATAGTCTTGGTGCCGGTGCTTTGCTCGGTGCCATACTCGGTAA
The DNA here is from genome assembly GCA_964344175.1 of uncultured Anaerolineales bacterium. Classification (GTDB taxonomy): domain Bacteria; phylum Chloroflexota; class Anaerolineae; order Anaerolineales; family UBA11858; genus NIOZ-UU35. The sequence continues at coordinate 39,068 of CAYFMI010000001.1, read as the reverse complement.
ACCAGTCAGCCCCGTTTTGCAAGATCAAGCCTACACAAGCTAATGATTCAACATTGTTGATAATGGTTGGTTTGCCCCACAAACCAGAAACTGCCGGGAACGGAGGTCGGGGCGTCGGCATGCCGCGCTGTCCCTCTATGGACTGAATCAGGGCCGTTTCCTCACCGCAGACAAAAGCGCCCGCGCCCTCTTTGATCTTGATTTGGAAGTCAAAACCGGAATCGAGGATGTTTTTCCCTAATAAACCGTGTGCCTCGGCTTGCTCGATTGCCAGCCTCAGGCGCTCAAGCGCCAGGGGATACTCCGCCCGGCAGTAGATATAACCCATCGAAGCCCCCAATGCATAGCCGGAGATAATCATGCCCTCGATTAATGCGTGAGGGTCGCCCTCGATCAGAGAGCGGTTCATAAATGCGCCTGGGTCGCCCTCATCGGCGTTACAGATGAGATACTTCTGATCACTCTCTGTGTCGCGGCAAAAGCGCCATTTACGCCAGGTAGGAAAGCCCCCGCCCCCGCGCCCGCGCAGCCCGGATTGCTTGACTTCTTCCAGAACGGCTTCGGGGCCGATTTCGAGCGCTTTGGTCAGGCCGGTGTAGCCGTCGTTGGCAAAATAGTGGTGTAAATCGGTTGGGTCGATGAAGCCGCAGCGATTTAATGCCCGACGTACCTGGGGTTTAAGTACTGGTAGAGCGAATAATTTGGGAATGTCGTCGAGTTCGATGTCACCAATAGTTCCCAAAACCAGCCTTCGGGGAATCTGGTCCTTCAATAGATATTCCGCTACCAAGTTCTTGACCTGCTTTATGGTCACATTGCCAAATACAACCATCGGTTGGCCAGGTTTCTGAACGCAGACAATCGGTTCCAAATAGCACAGGCCGATGCAACCGACCTCGATGATATTACATTCAAAGCCCTGTTCACGCGTTTCTGCTTCAATAGCCGTCATGACTTCGATGGACCCTGCAGATCGTCCGCAAGTGGCGTTTCCGATGGTGATCAGGGTTTTGTCCCCTGAGAGGAGCGATTCCCAGATCGCGTTAGATTGGGTTTGCACGGAGGTCAGATCGCTCATTCTAAACCTCTCTTCCGAAGAGTTTGCGCACTTTTTTGGGATCAAGTTTGGCCTCGACCGTATCGTTGATCATAACTGCCGGGGCCAGGCTGCAAGCTCCAATGCAGGCGACGGTTTCTAGGGAATACGCCAGATCTTCAGTGGTTTGCCCTTCTTTAATTCCAATGGCTTCTTCTATTTCTTCCAAGATGCGCGGGGCGCCGTTGACGTGGCAGGCTGTACCACGGCAAACCATGCAATGCTTCTTTCCGCGGGGTGTGAAACGAAACTGGGCGTAAAAGGTCGCCACACCATACACCTGGCTTTCAGGCACGCCGGTGTATCGAGCAATATCTGTCATAGAATGTTCTGGAATATAGCTGAAAGTGTCTTGCACCTTTTGAAGGATTGGGATGATTTCTTCTTTTTTCCCTTTGTAAGATGACAAGATGGCTTGCATAGATTCTTCCATAATCTCTCCTTGAACAACCGCAAACTTTCAAATTGAGAACCAAGAAAAGGGAATTACTCAGCCAAATTCGATGAGATCATGATGTTATGGCTGAGTAATCGAACTCCATTCTATCTCAATTGTGTTTTCTGCAAAGCTAACAAAAATCACATTTAGGATAGGGAAGGGTCATATCTGGGAACGGGTGAAGAATCTCGCTAGCGTTGCTTTTTCTTCCCCTTGAGCCGTGTGAACTCCATCACCTTCTCTGGAGCTACCCCCTGCTCAATGAGATGTTCGCGTTTGGCTTTCAATGCCCCCGTCGGGCACACGCCGATGCAGTTGCCACAAAAAACACAAGTGGTCTCGGTGAGCGGGTTGTCGAAAAAGGTGGCGATCTGGGTATTGAATCCGCGCCCACTGAAATTGAGCGCGTACGTGAACTGGGCATCGTCGGCGCAAACCTGAACGCAGCGCCAGCACATGACGCATTGTGAATAATCGCGAATGAAAACCGGGTTGTCATCGATGATCGCCGGTTGACGTTTCTTCCCGCCCTCGAACCGTTCGGGGAAACATTCATATTCAACGACTAATTCTTGCAATTCTGGGCTTTCCGAAATATCGACAGTGGATGCCAACATTTCCAAGATTGTGCGGCGGGCGCGCTCCACCTGGGGGGAGCGGGTATGCACTACAACCCCGTCTTGCGCAGCGGTGACACAGGCAGCCTGTAACATGCGGTCACCCTCGACCTCGACAACACACAACCGGCATAAACCATTGGCTGTCGTGTGCGCAAAATAACACAGCACCGGAATGTCAATATCGGCATCTTTGGCAGCATCTAAAAGCGTTGTCCCTGCCGGGACGCTTACGGGGGTTTCATCTATGGTCAGTTGTATGTATTCTTCAGACATAATCCTATTACCTTCAATCCTGCAAACCCAGTCGTCCGGGGCAGCTATATACCCGCAGCCTGCCTTGCCGAACATAGCCCACCAGGGTGATATTCCAGGCCTGAGCTAACTCCACCGACATGGAGGTAGGTGATGTGCGCGAGGCAATCAGCGGGCAGCCCATTTTGGCGGCTTTGCGTAACATTTCGGAAGACACGCGGCCGGTGATCAGAATGCCATACCCGGCGGTGCTGATGCCTCGCTGCATACAAATCCCGGCCAGTTTGTCGATGGTGTTATGCCGACCCACATCTTCAACGATGGCGATGAATTCGTGTGTCTTGGTATCTAGCAACCCGGCCGCATGAACACCGCGCGAGCGGGCGTAGAGGCTGTTTGGGGGCTGCAATTGACGGAATGCCGCCCGCAACCTCTCGGGGGCAATGCGGGCATCACTCTCTAAGGGTTGAATGCCAACCCTGGGGTCATCAAAGGTGACTCCGCCGCCGCAGCCGCTAGTGATGATGACGCGTTCTGGCTTCACGAAGGGGCGATTCAGCCACACATCCACGCAGCAGCCGAGTTCGCTGACATATATGATCGCGACTTCGGAGAGACCATTGATCATAGCTTCATTTTTCAGAAAGCCCAGGGCTAAGGCTTTTTGTTGATAGGGTGTCGCCATCATCGTCGCCAACTCTGCGCCGTTCACATACAGCGTGATGAGCGTTTCCTCAATGATCTCGCCCGCGGCGTTTGCCCAATCGCCGCTATATTCGTGCCAGGTAAGGGGAACAGCCCCAGGTTTTTGCATAGATTGATTTATTGATCAGTGCTCACAGAACGTGGCTCGGTGAAAATCTCGGGCCATTTTTCATATGCAGAGAGGATTGCCGTAGCAGCCATTTGACCAACACCGCAAATGGAAGTCTGTGTCATGGTAAACCCTACATCTTGCAGGGTTGTAATATCGGCATTTGTGGTTTTCCCCTCAAGAACCTTTTGGATGATCTCTTCTTGACGCTGCGTGCCCAGTTGGCAAGGGAAACACTTGCCGCACGATTCATGGGAGAAGAAATGCGCCAGGCTATATAAGATCGCTTTCATATCGCGTTCGGTGTTGATGACATTGACCACACCGGATCCTAAAAAGTATTGATTTTCAGCCAGGCCTTCGAAACTCATCGACATTTCCAAATCATCCGGCCCGGCGAAGGTGCCCGCTGCGCCGCCAATGAGTACGCCGCGCAGTTCACCTTGTACACCGCCCGCCCGCTCGATCAATTCCCCCAGAGTTGTTCCCAGGGGCATTTCGTACACGCCTGGGACTAAAATGTCGCCGGAGAGACAAAAGACCTTTGTGCCGGTGGATTTCTCGGTTCCCAGTGCGCGGAATTGTGCAGCGCCATTTGCCATAATCCAGGCTGCTGCACACAGGGTTTCGATATTATTGATGTCGGTGGGTTTGCCAAATAAACCCTGGTCGGTGGGGTAAGGAGGCTTTAAACGCGGAAAGCCGCGCTTTCCTTCGATAGATTCGAACAATGCCGTTTCTTCGCCGCACACGTAAGCGCCTGCACCGGAACGAATTTCGATATCGAAGTCAAAACCACTGCCGAGGATGTTCTCGCCGAGATAACCGGCATGGCGGGCGTGTTCGATGGCGGCTTGCATGATCTTCGTGGGGCGAAAATATTCGCCGCGGATGTACAAATAGCCCAGATGCGCGCCGACGGCGTAAGCTGCAATGACCATGCCTTCAATGATAGAGTAGGGATACCCCTCCATCAAGACGCGGTCTTTGAAGGTGCCCGGCTCGGATTCGTCGGCGTTGCAGACCATGTATTTGGGTGTGCCTTCGGCCTGAGATGCGAACTTCCATTTCAGGCCGGTGGGGAAAGCCGCCCCGCCGCGCCCAAGCAAACCGGATTGGGTAATTTCTTCGATGATGGCTTCGGGCGACATCTTGAGAGCGGTTTTCATGCCCAGGAAACCGCCGCAATCTTCGAATTCGGCGATATTAGTGGGGTTGACCTGTCCGCAGCCGCCTAGCAACCAGCGCGGTGTGCCATCGAGTACGCCAAACGGAGCAGCATCTGGAGACTGAATCCAGGTTGGGGATTGGCTGTCCACTGTGAGGGCGACCGGAACCTCCCCCACTAACGCGGCGGGGGCGTGATCGCACAACCCCAGGCATTCTACTGCCTCGATGGTGTACATCCCATCAGGCGTCGTCTCTCCAGGCGCAATCCCGAAGTGTTCACAAACCGAATCTAGAATGATCTCACCGCCCAGTTGAGTGCACATTGGGCTAACACACACTCGCACGATCGTTTCCCCTGCCGGTTCGTTGTAGAACATGGTGTAAAATTCAATCACGCCGTGGATGTCGGCCAGGGGGACTTTGAGTGTTTTTCCAATGACTGCAACAACCGGCTCTGGAAGGTATCCGTAGACTTTTTGGGCTTCCCAAAGTGTGGGCAGGAGTTGGCTGCGCCCGTGAGGGGCATATTTCTTCAAGATGGGGATGAGGTGATCGAGGTTGAGGGAAGGAAAAGTCATGCGAAATTCTGTCCTTAGTAAGCGGCTCATATCGTACAAAAATCGTCCTAATTATACCCGATGAATAGCGCCTGGGGTTTCTTGCCCTTCTTAAGGGGCCAAGCTCGGGTCGGGGAGAATGGATTGTTCAGTTTTAATGCGAGAGTACAGATTCAGAATCAAAGACCTCCGGGGTCTTTGCACAGCACTCCGGAGGTCTGGATACGCCTAATATGTTGGCTGGTTAGTCTGGTTAAACAGACTTGAACAGCAGACGAATAGACCCGTTAGAACAAGCCGGTGACGCGCCCGGTCTCAAGGTCGAGATCGACGTCGTAATAAACGGGGCGGGTGGGCAGCCCGGGCATGGTGGACATTTGCCCGACGAGTGGGTAAAGGAACCCGGCCCCCACCGATGCGCGAATATCGCGGATTGGCACGGTGAAGCCAGTTGGGCGGCCTTTGAGCAGCGGGTCGTGGCTGATGCTCAGGTGGGTCTTAGCCATGCACATGGGCAGTTCGTCGAAGCCCAGCTTGGTGTACAGGGCAATCTTTTTCTCGGCTTCTTCAGAGTATTCGACTCCATCAGCGCCGTAGATCTCTCTACAGATGGTTTCGATCTTGTCCTTGATGCTGGTGCCCTTAAGCGGGTAGAGGAAGGAGAAGTCGCTGGGTTTTTCGCAGGCCGCAACCACGGCTTCGGCAAGGGCTTTGGCGCCTTTGCCGCCCTCCATCCAGTGGCGGGTGACGACGGCGTCTTCCGCGCCAGCTTTGATGGCGGCTTCGCGCACCAGGTTGACCTCGGCTTCGGTGTCGTCTTTGAAGCTGTTGACGGCCACAACCACGGGGATGCCGAAGCGCTTGGCGTTTTCGATATGGGCGGCCAGGTTGGGGATACCAGCTTCGAGTAGTTCCAGATTTTCTTCAACATATTCAGGGGCTAGAGGCGCACCAGCAACAACTTTGGGGCCACCACCGTGCATCTTGAGGGCGCGCACTGTAGCAACTAGAACCACACAACTGGGGATCAGCCCGGAGTAGCGGCATTTGATGTTAAAGAATTTCTCCATGCCGATGTCGGCGCCGAAGCCCGATTCGGTCACCACGTAATCGCCCAGCTTGAGGGCGATTTTGTCTGAGACGATGGAGCTGTTGCCGTGGGCGATGTTAGCAAATGGCCCGGCGTGCACAAAAGCAGGCGTACCTTCAAGGGTCTGCATCAGGGTGGGCATGATGGCGTCTTTCATCAAGACGGTCATCGCGCCGGCGCAGCCAATGTCTTCGGCGGTAACAGCTTCGCCCGATTTGCTGGTGGCAACGACGATATCGCCAAATTTCTTGCGCATGTCAGCAAGATCGGTGGTCAGGGCCAAAATAGCCATGATCTCGCTGGCGACGGTGATGTCGAAACCGGTTTCGCGCTCGGCGTCGATCTCTTTGGGGCCGCGTCCAATGGTGATGCCGCGCAGCATGCGGTCGTTGATGTCGACAACGCGGCGCCAGGTCAGGGTTTCGGGGTCAATGTCGAGTCGCGCGAAGCGAGAAATTTCTTCCTCGGTCAGGTCGTTGGGATCGGTTTTATCAATGCCGAGTTTCTTGAGGCGTTTGAGCATCGGTAAAGCAAATTTGCGGCTGCCATCTTTGGCAGGGGGGCACAGGCGGCGGAAGAGGGCTTCGTCGCTCTGGCGGGATTCATGATACATACGGGTATCAATAGCCGCAGCTAACAAGTTATTGGCCGCTGTAATAGCATGGATGTCACCGGTCAGGTGCAGGTTGAAGTCTTCCATGGGGACAACCTGGCTGTAACCGCCACCGGCCGCGCCGCCTTTGATCCCGAAGGTTGGCCCCTGGGATGGCTGACGGATGCAGGTGAAGACGTTCTTGCCGAGATGCGCGCCCAGCGCCTCGCTCAAACCGACCATCGTAGTACTCTTGCCCTCACCCAAAGGAGTGGGGGTGATCGCGGTCACGTCGATGTATTTTCCATCGGGGACATCCTTGAGGCGGTCGAGAATCTCCAGGCGGACTTTGGCTTTGTAATTGCCGTACATTTCGAGTTCTTCGGGCAGGATGCCAACCTCTTCGGCAATGGTCGTAACGGTTTTTAGGAGACCCTGCTGGGCCTGAGCAATATCGATGTCCGAGGGGACAGGGTCGAGCAGTTCGAGCGGAATGGGTGTGAAATCGATCTTGGCGTTTCTATATTTGGACATGGGGAGATTCCTTTCGTATATAAAATTTCACCGCAAAGCAACTGTGATAACAGTCAAGGGCGCAATCAGCCTTGAGTAGATGAAGGAGATCACAGTTGCCTGTTGCGGTTCAAGTAAAACTAGACTTCTATTAATCCGTGGGCAATTTGTGCGGCGCGTACGGTGTTGCGCATCAGCATGGCGATGGTCATCGGGCCAACGCCGCCGGGGGAGGGGGAAATCCAGCCGGCCACTTCGCTGACTTCTTCGAAGGCCACATCACCGGTCAGGTAATAGCCTTTCTCTTTGGTGTCATCGTCGATGCGGTGTGTGCCAACATCAATCACGGCTGCACCGGGCTTGACCCAGTCTTTCTTGACCATCTCAACGCGCCCCACCGCAGCAATGAGAATGTCGGCCTGACGGCAAACATCGGCCAGATTCTTGGTGCGAGAGTGGCAGATGGTCACAGTGGCATTGCGCTTGACCAACAGCAATGCCGCAGGCATCCCCACAATGTTAGAGCGCCCCAACACAACGGCGTTGGCGCCTTCCATTTCGATACCGACTTCATCAAGGAGATAGATGCAGCCATCGGGGGTGCAGGGCACGAAGAGCGGCTCTCGGCCCTTCTGCGCTAGGCGGCCCATATTGAGGGGGTGGAAGCCGTCTACATCTTTCTCCGGGCTGATGGCCTTCAGCACGGCTTCGTCGTCCAGGTGGCCGGGGAGCGGTAGCTGCACCAAAATGCCGTTTATCTTGGGGTCTTCATTGAGCTGCTGAACCAGGGCCTCCACTTCTTCTTGCGTAGAATCGGCGGGCAGGGTATGGCTGAAGGATGCCATGCCCAGTTTCTCACACATGCGTTGCTTCATGCCGACATACACCTCAGAGGCAGGATCTGCCCCAACAAGCACAGTGACCAACCCCGGGCGCTGGTATCCTTTTGCAACCATATCGGCTACGTCAACCGCAGCCTGTTCGCGTACTTTCTTGGCAATTGCTTTACCATCGATGAGTTTTGCTGTCATATTCTACTCCTGTTATGCTGAGATTAGAAAACTCCTTTACTTGCAAACGCACACGGAGGTGTGTACGTGCAAGAAGATCACAAATTGATCAGAAATACACTGGATAACAATAGTGGCCCATTACCACCACACCAAATTATGACGAAAAAAGGCAACGAGGACAAGTTATTTTTGTCACGACATTCCTCGCGTTCCGTATATCTCTAATATATCAGAGGCCTCTTACGAATGACACATTGCATTCCCTCTCGCTTTCACGTAAAATACTCTTGCATCAATGATGTAGATTTCCTGAAAAACTGTCTCAACATGCATAAACTACTGTCGTGATGATATGACATCTACGCTTGTTATCCACTTTGGCATATTCACTGCATCTAAAACATTTGCCAGGATGTGGTTGATGTTTGGAATCTACATGGTCTTCTTTGGTACACAAACCGTCAGGATGATTTTTCCTGGCGGTTTTCATTTCTTGACGCCATGTTCAATGGCTTACGAATGACGCATACGCTTATTTTCGGAATAATTTTCATCGAACTGTACACGTCTTGATACTACTAATTTGATTCTAAAATCGAGGAGAGAATTCATGTCTGATCTACGCCAGCGCTTAGCTATTCCTAGTCATCGTATCGACGAAATCAATCGGGTTTTGCTGAATCCGGATATGCGGGTGGTCAGTGATTTTTTGGCTGTTGTTGCCAAGTATGGCACTCCTGAAGAGATCAACGCAAAAGCGCGTGAAGCCCGCCAGCTAGAGGCATTATTGGCGAAGGTCAAAGAAACCAAACCAGAGTATCTCACAGATTTGGAATGGCTGATCGCCCAACGCGACGCAGGAGCGTTTATCAGCGTGGCCGACTACCGCCGTAAAGTGCTGGGGGACAAAGCCGCGACGATATCCTTTGCCGATGATTTTGCGGTAACGTTGGAGATCAGCGCATTGCAGTATTTCCCCTGGATACGCGCGGTTGCCGAGCGTGCTATTGATCAGGGGCAGTTAATGCCGAGTCGATTTATCCGTGTGCGTAAGATGAAAGAGCAGGAAGAAGACGGCGACCTGGCTGCCGTCGCCGCGGCGATGCAGATCGTTGGAGCCTCCTACGTGGAAACCCTGGATACCAAAGGCACCGATGGTTCCAATGTTCACCTGGGCGGCCCAGAGACGATCACCGGTTATTTTGGCGGTGTAGGGCAGCCCAATGAGTACGCCCTGAAATGGCTCGATGAGTTCTTATACTATTACACCAATTACGGCGTTTATCAGGTACTTAATATTAACCCTGGAACGGTTTTTCTCGGCTATATGCTCTATCGTCTGGGTGTAGATATCGAGTTTAAGATCTCGGTTTTTATGGGCAATGATAATCCCTACGCCGGGTTGTGGACTCTCCTAGGGGCGAAGCTCTTTGCCCGTGAGGATGGCACCTCACCGTTAATCGGGTTCAACTGGTCTAACTCGATCAACAACGAAACAATGGAGATCACCGCACAATTCCGGGCAGATTGGGGTTTCGAAGATGTCGTCCGTTTTGAGCATCATATCACCGAGACCTATAAGAGCATCGTGCGTCAGCCGTATAACCGCCGCGCCGAATTGGTCGAAATCGCCGACCATGTCGCTAACATTTCGGCCAAGCACGAGGGCGGCGATCCTGAAATCGACGCTACTCGCGCCCATCCCTCCGATATTCTCGACTATTTCCGCGACAAGAGCGAAGTGATCGAGAGCGGCGATTGGGACGCCATGCAGCTCAACTTCCTCGATAAATTCGACGCCCTGAATGCCTCGGCCTGGGCGCTCACCGAGCGAGGTTTGTCTTTCATCGCGGCAGCCAATTTGCATCGCTAAATGTCGCACACACTTCAAAATCGACAGCTTCAATTTGTCGTTGATCCTGCCCGCGCCACCTGGAGTCTCTTTGGCACGCGGGCAGATGCGCCCTCCCTGGAGGGCATTACTCAGTATGTTCACTATCGTCGAGGGCGCAAAAAATTCCGTGCGTTGGGGCAGTGGCCTAAATTCGAAATTGATCGCGACACCGTGAACCATGCTGCGCATGGCAGCACAGAGCAATTGAGATTGCGCGTTGGCCCCGATAAAAACCAGCTCTTTTACGCGCTGACATTCGCCTTACCGGAAGCACACCCTCTCTTACTGTGGAAACTGGAAATCGAGCATCGTGGATTGCACCCAGTGAATTTGCAGCATATCGAAATGCTCTCGGCGGGATTTTTCCCGATAAAGCGGCGTCTCCCTCAGGCAGGGCCGGTGATCCTCAAGATGAACCTGCCCCCAGAGGGGCGCGGCGCTATCCGCCCGCACCCAAACCCCGGAGAGTTAGCGTTCTTCTCCCACGGATGGCAATCCTGGTCGCATAGCGGTAGTTATGGGCCGGACGACCGCTATCGCAAAACCCGGCTGGGATTTTTGGCGGCGCAAATGTGGCACAACCCCGATACGCCGCGCCCTACTCAGACGGGCCACTTTGCCAGTGACATGTTTGGCATCCTCGGCGACCGCCAGCATCGCAGCGGAATTCTGGCCGGTTTCCTTTCGCAAAAACAGCATTTTGGTTCATTGCTGGCGCGCATCGACAACCCGCTATACCCGGCCTTGCGCATGTGGGCCAATGGCGACAATGCCCGCCTGGACCCTGGCGCAACCCTCGCCACCGATTGGGCCGCCATCCAGTTCGTGGATGTCGACGCGTCCGAGCCGCTAGGGCCGTATCTCGATGCCGTCGCGCGGGAAAATGACGTTCAGCCTACAGATTTCAACGTTTCGGCGGGATGGTGCAGTTGGTATCATTTTTTCCAAGATATTTCTGAAGCGAAGATCCGCTCCAACTTGCAGGCGGCCAGCCAGACCCAAAGCAAGATCCCGCTTGAATTAATCCAAATCGACGATGGCTTCCAGGCCCAAATTGGCGACTGGTTCGAAAACGATTCAAAATTCCCCAATGGCGTAGCGCCTCTGGCTGGCGAAATCCGTCAGGCGGGTTTCACGCCCGGTCTGTGGTTGGCGCCTTTCATTGTGCATTCACGCGCCAACCTGGCCCGCCGTCATGGCGGTTGGCTGCTGCGCAACAAATGGGGATTGCCGGTGAATGCCGGTTTTGTGTGGAATAACCTCAACAAGGCCCTCGATCTCACCCATCCTGAAGCCCTGGCTTACGCTTGCGACGTTGCCCGCACAGCGGCGCATGAGTGGGGCTACCCTTACCTGAAACTCGATTTCCTTTACGCCGCGGCCCTCAAAGGGCGTTACCGCGACCGCACAAAAACGCGTGCCCAGGTTTTACGTATGGGCCTCGAAGCGCTGCGTCAGGCGGTGGGGAAAGATGTAGAACTACTCGGCTGCGGTGTGCCGTTGGGTTCTTCGGTGGGCATTTTCGATGCCATGCGGGTTGGGGCAGATGTTGCCCCCCACTGGCTGCCAGAATTTGCCGGGCACCGGGCAACTTTTCGGAATGAACCCAGCATGCCTGCTACGCGCAACGCGTTGCAAAATACACTCACCCGCGCCGCGCTGCACCGCCGTTGGTGGGTCAACGACCCCGATTGTTTGCTAATTCGTCCCGACTCCGATCTCGCCCTGGCTGAAGTGCAGTCGCTGGCAACGGCCATAGCTCTTACCGGCGGGGCGCTGTTGCTTTCTGACGATCTGCCGAATGTGCCGCCCGACCGCCTGCGCATGGCTCAACAATTGCTCCCGCTTATTGGTCAGCGGCCCCATGTCCCCGATTGGTTCGATGAACCCATGCCGCGTTTGCTGCGTTTGGATCTGACGAATGAAACCGGATCCTGGCATCTGCTGGCGATTTTTAATTGGGATGATCGAGAATTTCATGAAGACATCGCCATTGAGAAGTTTGGGCTGGACCCGTCAACCCCGTACTGGACGCGCTCGTTTTGGGACGGCGTAACGGACGAGGCCCGAGGTGGGGTGCTGCCCGTGAGAGGAATCGCGCCCCATGGGGCCAGGCTGCTTGCCCTGCGGCCGGTAACATCGGGTGAGCCACTTTATTTGGGCAGTGATCTGCACATCTCACAGGGACTAGAAGTCAAAAAACAAACTCTAAAGGTTTCCGAAGCCTTTAGCGTTTTGGAACTGGAACTCCACCGACCGGGACACGCCCAAGGGCAGGTGGATCTTTATTTACCGGCAGCTCCGCGCCGGGTGAAGCTGAACGCCCAGCCCATTGACTGGGCATCGCTCCCGGGACAGGTGATCCGTCTGATGGTTGATTTCCACACATCCGCAAAACTTGAAATTCAGATGTAAAGTTCTACATTTGATTTAAGGAGGTGATGCCATGGATATTCTGCAAGATGGCCTCGGTGATTTACTCCAGGCTCCGGACATGAACGCTTTTCGGGCTTGGAACCGCCAGAAGAACAAAAGCCTGGTGGATAAGCGCATGAGCGAAGCCGAAGCCGTGAGCCGCTTCATTGGCGAGGGAGCGTATATCGGCACCGAACTCTACGGCTCGGTGCGCTGCCCGATGTCGATTGTCAATGAGATTGTGCGCCAGGATATTAAGCATTTGCGTCTGGTGGGGCAGGGGGTTTATGAGACCGATATTTTGCTGGCAGCGGGGCTGGTTAAAGAGATGGATTTCACCTATATTGGCCTGGAACTGTACGGCATTTCGCACGTCATCCGCCGTGAGATTGACAATGGGCGTTTGGAAAAAATTGTCGAATGGAGCAACGGGGCGCTGGTCTGGCGTTTCAAAGCTGCGGCGATGGGCGTGCCTTTTGTCCCGGTGCGCTCCATGCTGGGGACTGATACCTTCAAGTACAGTGCCGCCAAACTGGTGGAATGCCCCTATACCGGCGACCCCATTGCCCTGGTCCCGGCGCTGATATTGGATGTCGGCATCATCCACGTTCATCGTGCCGATAAATACGGCAACTGCCAGATTGATGGCATTACCGGTTTTGCCTACGAGTTATCGCGCGCCTCCAAGACGTTAATCATCAGTGCCGAAGAGATTATCCCCACCGAAGAAATCCGCCGCCAGCCCGACCGCACTATCATTCCCTATTATCTGGTGGATGCCGTTGTCCACGCGCCTTTTGGCTCGCATCCCGGTGAGATGTGTTACCGTTATGAGCGCGATGAACCACACATTCAGCGCTGGGCGGAGGTGTCGAAAACCCCGCAGGCAACCCAGGCCTATTTAGACCAATATATCTACGGGGTAGACGATCATCAGGAATACCTGGCTTTGATCGGCGAGGCGCGGCTCCAGCATCTGCAGAATATGGTGCCAGACCGAGGGTAAAATCATGACCGAAAAAAACTATAACCCCAATGAAATGCTGATTTGCACGGCCTCGCGGCTGATGACCGATAACAGCACTGCCTTTATTGGCACGGGTATTCCAATGCTGGCGGCGTCGCTGGCGCAGAAGATGCACGCCCCCAACCTGACCACGATCTTTGAGTTTGGCGGGATGGGCGCAATTTTGGATGATTTGCCCGTAGCGGTGGGCGGGCGGCGCAGTTTTCATCGTGCTTTGTCGGCCCTAGGGATACTTGATGTTATCGAGGCTGCCGGGCGCGGTTTCATTGAATATGGCTTTTTGGGCGGGGCGCAAATTGACCCCTATGGCAATCTCAACAGCACCGTGATCGGCGATTTCTACAAACCCAAAGTGCGTCTGCCGGGTAGCGGCGGGGGCAATGATGTCGGCTCACACTGCTGGCAGACGATTGCCATCATGCGGCACGATAAACGCCGCTTTATCGAAAAGGTCGATTTCATCACTACGCCCGGCTATCTGACCGGCCCAGGGGCGCGCCAGGCCACCGGGCTGCCGCCCAATACAGGCCCTTATCGGGCAGTCACTAATCTAGCTTTGCTGGGCTATCACCCTGAAAACAAACGCATGATGCTGCTCGCCACACAGCCGGGAGTGAGCGTTGAGCAAGTACTCGATAATACCGGCTTCGAGTTGCTGCTGGCCGATGAAGTTTCTGAAAATCCCCCGCCCAGCGCTGAAGAACTACAGATTTTGCGCGAAGATGTGGATAAAGAGAAGTTCTATATATAACCCTGGTTGCTACTGCTTTGTTTGATAGATGTTTGCAGGTGCGACGCACTTCCGCTGTTGCGAGAAAACCATATAGAAACAGCAACTAAGTGCGTTGCATCAAGAATTGTCGGAAGGCCCTATGGATTTCGAACTATCCATATTTATCAACCGTTCTCCCGAAACCGTCTTCACTTTTTTGCAAAACAAGGATGCGGTGGAACGAAAGTCCGATTCGACGGTGCTGCTTCTGGATAAAGTCACCCCTGGGGCGGTAAAGGTTGGCACGCGCTACCGCGAAGTTGTCCAGATGCTGCCTTTCTTCCAGGGTGAAATCAACTCGATAATCACACGCTTTGATCCATATAATTGGCTGGCAGAAGATTTCGCAGGCGCAGGGATGTATGGGCATCTTGCTTATCAATTCATTTCCGAGGGCGGTGGCACGCGCCTGATCCAGCGTGAGACACTCCACGCCCGTGGAATATTGAAAATCTTTGAGCCAATTATTCGTCTGCTTCTCCTTCGCAAATTGGTGGAGCGATTGGCAGCGATTAAAGAACTTTTAGAAACACCCGAATTGCCGGAATGCTATAAAACTTAAATATGTCAAAATCTCCTCATCCTATCACGCTGGCTCCCTTTTTCAACCCTAAGGGTGTTGTTATTATCGGGGCTTCGAATGACCCGGCCAAACTGGGCTATGGTCTTGCCATCAACCTGGTGCGCAGCAATTATCAGGGCGCGATTCACTTCGTGAACGTCAAAGGGGGCCAATTGCTAGGACGCCCGATCTACACCAATGCCCTTGAAGTTCCCGAACCCGTTGATCTGGCTGCTGTGTTGATCCCTGCACCCCATGTGGCCGGCGCTCTGCGTCAGTGCGGGCAGCGCGGTATTCAGGCCGCGATCATTGGCTCCGGCGGGTTCCGCGAAGTTGGCCCTGAGGGGGCCAAACTCGAAGACGAAGTTCTCGAAGTCGCCCGCCAATACAGTATCCGATTAATTGGCCCCAACTGTATTGGCCTGCTCGATACGCACCTGCCCATTGATACAACCTTCTTGCCGCCACCTGGCCCTACACCCGGTGATGTGGCCTTTATTTCACATTCGGGAGCCATTTGCGCGGCGGTGATCGACTGGGCGCGCGGCCAGGGTTATGGCCTTTCGCGGCTGGTCAGTTTGGGCAACCAGGCCGATGTCAGCGAAACCGATATGCTTGCCCCTGTGGCTGCTGATCCCTTCACGCATGTTTTAGCCCTTTATGTTGAGGGGGTGAAAGATGGTCGCCGGTTTGTCGAGCAGGCCCGCGCCGTCGTTCAGCAGAAACCGATCATTGCCCTCAAAGTCGGGCGATTTGAGGCCGGTCAACGAGCGGTAGCTTCCCACACCGGGGCGCTGGCCGGGGAAGAAAGCGCCTACAACGCTGCCTTCCGAAGAGCCGGGGTGTTGCGTGCCGAGACCAGTGAAGAGATGTTCGATCAGGCGCGCGCTCTGGCCTGGTGCCCGCTGCCGAAAGGCAACCGTGTGGCCGTGTTGACCAATGCAGGGGGGCCGGGAGTTACTGCTGCCGATGCGCTCGAATCTTTGGGTTTGGAATTGGCCGAATGGAGTGGAGAAACGCGCGCGACCCTGGGGCAGATACTGCCACCGGCGGCCAGCCTCAGCAACCCGGTGGATATGCTTGCATCCGCAGGCCCCGACGAATTTGCGGCCAGCCTGCGAATAGCTTTATCTGACCCCGGCGTAGATAGCGTGATGGTCATTTACCCCACCCCGCCAATGTATACTGCTGGGGCTGTGGCGAAGGCTATCATCCCTATTATCCACGGGGCAGAGAAACCGGTTGTGGTGGCAGTGATGGGTGAGCGTTTGATTCAAGAGGCTGTCGAGCATCTGCGCGCGGCCCGTGTGCCCGAATATCGCTTCCCCGAACGCGCCGCGGCGGCTTTAGCGGCCCTCGTCGAACGCGCTGAATTATTGAATTTTGCTCAGGATGAACCTGTTCTCTCCGTCGAGACGCCCGACATCCCGACGTCGGACATCCCGACGCTCTTAGATGCTTATGGCATCCCCAATGCCGCGCTGCATCTGGCTCACACGCCCGACGAAGCCGCCGCTATTGCGGCTAAAATTGGCTTCCCGGTGGCGATGAAAATCGCTGCGGCGGGTATTTCACACAAGTCGGACATTGGGGGCGTGATGCTCAATTTGGGGGATGAATATGCGTTGCGCGCGGCCTGGGAGCAGATCATGCATCGGGCGCAGGCTGCCCACCCCGAGGGAGTGATTGAAGGCGTGCATCTTCAGCAGATGATGCCTCATGGGCAAGAAGTCATCCTCGGCGCGATTCAAGATCCCCAATTTGGCCCCCTGGTGATGTTTGGCTCCGGCGGCACAGAAGTGGAAGGTTTGAAAGACATCGCCTTTGGCCTGGCTCCGCTGACCCGTCGTGAAGCTGAACAGATGCTCGAAACCACCTGGGCGGGGCGCAAGTTACGCGGTTTCCGTAACCTACCCCCAGCCGACCGAGAAGCTGTCTTGGATGCACTATTCCGCCTGGCGCAATTGGCCTATGAACACCCGGAGATTGCCGAAATTGAAATCAACCCCTTGCGGGTGCTTTCTCGCGGGGTGGTGGCTGTTGATGTGCGCAGCGCCTGAGAAGTTGCAGAGCGGAAGGAAAGATCAGGAACCGACGACCTGGGTCAGCGCTCGGAGCAGACCGGGTATTTCGGTCGAAATGGATTTGCGGAAATCATAAAGGCGCAGTTCTTTGCCTGCGGTGCGGTTTGGGGAGGATACTGGCAATTTGGCCCAGGCTTGTATGGCGGTTTGCTGCAACAAGGCCTGATCGGTGGTGGTGTCGGTGATCAGGAGGATCTTTTCTAGGGGGACAAGATCGAGCAGGGTGTTGATCTCGTAAATGCAGCCTGCGTTCTGGGGCGAAAAGCTGCGTAAATCCATCAGCACGACATCGTGCCGGGCGGCCAACTCTCCCAATACCATTTTCCAGGTGTCGGCAAAGCAGAAATACTCAGTGACGCGATAGCGCCCATCTGGATCGGGTTGGTCGGCAGCTTCGGTCAGGCGCTGCTGAAGTTCGGCATGGCTGGCGATGAAGTATTCGTTTAATTTTCCGGAAAGAAAGTCTAAGAATTCGTGGGATTCAATGGTCGTCGCCGCCAGATCTGGCCCGGCGATCATGCGCAGGTTGCCTATCGAACGCCAGTGGCTGCTCAGGGCATCGTGGAGTTGGGCGCTGCGCCTGCCAAGAGAAAACACGCGCAGGAGTAGTAAATTTACCGGCGGAGTTTGGGAGGCACCGCGGCGCGCCAGGGCAAAGCCGCCCCACACCAGTATGGATGGGCACAAGCAGGCCGCTAGACCGTAGAGTAGGCCGCTTGTGTCTTCACTGGCGATGAAAACTGCGTAATGGAGCGCACACAGTGCAAAGATCACGGCGGATGATAAGATCTGATCGCTGATCTTCTGGCGGGTGTAGAGTTTTTTTAGCTTTAATAGCATCGCCCAGGCAGTTAGGCCCATTCCGGTTGTTCCTATTACAATTGCCCCAATTGAGAACAAGTTAGCTTGCTGAAGGTTCAAGCCAATTTGTTTTGCCAGCGCGATAAACCAGGCTCCGTTGTTGCCGATGAAATAGATCAGCCCAAGAACACCGGCAACGAGAAACGTAAGCAAGACCAATACTAATGGCCCTATGGCGCGGATTTTGCGATTCATGACCAATATTAAGGCAATGGTTAGTTGTAAATTGACGGATTGCCATAGCTGAATGCTAGAACTCCAGCGCGCGATGGAGCCGCTGAGGCTTCCTTCAATCCCAAGTGCAAGATACAAGAGCGCGTAGCCGCCTAGAATGATGGCACGGGAGCGGTGTGTATGCCCCAGAATGCTCCACAACACCAGAACGAACGGCCAGAGAAAGGTCAGTGTCAATGTTAGCATAGCCAGGGGATGGCGCGTGATCGGTTGGAGCGACAGCAAGATGACCGCCATCAAAGCCGCATACCCAACCCCGCCCAGCGCGTAGATGGCAACGATCCTCCAGAGCCTGCGGTGCATAGCATTGTATAGGCTGTTTTTGGTGTGCGTTTCAGGCGGCGCGTTTGCCGGGTTGATGATCTTGAAGGTCAATGGCGGGCGTGGGGCGGCTGAGGGCGGTTCGGGGGGCTGGGTAACGGGAGCTTGACCGGCTGCGGCAGCCATCAGGCGGATGACTCTGCGCCGGTACAGTACAATCAGCCCCCATGCAATCGCGCCGGTGAGCGGCAAAGCAAAGAGCATAACTGCCAGCGGAAACCCCCTCAGGAAATCGGTGGTACTCAGCATAAGCGCTTCCTTTATGGCTAGGGTACATTCGCGAAGGCCCCGGTGATCAACGCAAGTAATTGTTCCATGCCTTTGGCTATCGGCGCGGTTTCGATGAACTCATTCAGGGTGTGCGCCCCGCCGCCGTGCGTCAATCCAATGCATACGCCGGGCAGCCCGCGGCTGAGTGGGATGTTGGCATCTGTTGAGCCGATGCTGAACTGCGGCCGGATACCTTGCGCCTGTAACCCTGTGGAGGCTAGTGCGACCAGGGGATGATCTTTGGCAATCTCCCCTGCCGGGCGCTGCCCGATGATCTTGGCCTGAATCTGCACCCTCGGACGCCTGGCCTGCTCGAAAAGTTTCTCGGCGTTGCGGACTAAGCTCTGGAGGGATTCGGGTTCTTCGGAGCGCAGATCCAGCTCAAGGGAGGCTTCGGCGGCGATGGTGTTGATGGATGTGCCGCCGGAAATTATGCCCACGTTGAGTGAAGTGCGCGGTTTTGTTGGCAAGGAGAGTTGGGTTAACTTTTCGATCAGCACAGCCAGTTCGTGAATTGCCGACGGCGCGCCGTAATCGGCCCATGAATGCCCGCCTTTAGTTGTTGCCGTAACACGGTAGCGCTGTACCCCCAGCGCGCGGTGATACACTTGTCCCAGGGCCATGCCTTCGAGCACAATATAGGCCTGGGGCACATTCCCGAAACGATCTACAACGGCGCGCATGCCATTGAGGTCGCCCAACCCCTCTTCGCCCACGTTGGCAACCAGCCACAAATCGCCGGGAAGGCTGATTTTTCGTTCATCTAACAGCCACAGCAGCCCAAACAACCCGGCGACCCCCAGGCTGTTATCGCCGATGCCGGGAGCGTAGGTGCGCCTCGCTGTGCGGCGCACGCTCAAATCGGTATCGATTGGGAAGACGGTATCACTATGGGCAGAGAGAATGATGGGGGCGGTCTCACCCTCCCCTGGGCGGCGCGCGTAAACGTTCCCTAAAGTGTCGGTTTCCACATCGGCCAAACCCATCTCATCAAAACGTTCGGCAATAAAATTCCCCCGTTGCCGCTCCTGGAAAGTAGGCGCAGGGATTTGCTGGATTTGGATAGCAAGCTGGAGAATTCTCTCGGTGAGGTTCATAGCGACATAAGACGGCGGTCGTTTTAAATTTTGCGCGCCGATTGGCGCAGTGAGGCAAGCCGCGCTTCAGTCAGCCCGGGCAGTACATCGAGGCCAAAGAAGATGCCGCTGCCCTCAGAGACGATGGCTGCTGAGATGTTGCCGTGCAGCACGGCCTCAAGCGGGTCGTAGCTGCGGCGATACCCGGCCAAAAATCCGCCGCAAAAGGCATCGCCGACGCCGGTGAGATTTTCGATGCGGGCCGGGTAGGCTGGAATTTCCCAGCGTTCTTGTGAAGTTGCGTTATAGAGCAGTTGGCCGCGCTCGCCGCGTTTGATGACAACGATCTCGCAGCCGTAGTTGGCTATGGCCGCGGCCATTTCCCATAGATCATCGCTGTGGCCCTTGAAGAGCGAACGTAAATCTTCCTCAGCTGGGATAAAGGCCGTCAGTCCGGTGATCAGGCTGGGGACTTGATTGAAAAAAGTGGGGTTCATATAACCCGGGGAAGGGTCAAGCGTTACGGTGGTGATCCCCGCCTGACGGAACACAGCCGGTAACAGGCTGTGAGTCATGAAATCCACCGGGCATAAATGAGCTGCAGCGGCTTCTTGGTAGGTTTCGGGAATATCCCCCTGCCGCAGGGATGCCGGGGTGAGATCGGTGCGGCTATCCAGCGCGTGGCTGACATCTTGATAGCCCAGTAGAATTTTGGGGTAAGGGATGCCTAAGCGGGCGAAGTGGGTCACCGGGTCTCCGCTGGTGCGGGTGACTTTGTTGGTGTAGACATAGAAGTTGCGCACATCGACTGCATCGGGGAGAACCTGTATGCCGCTTGTATCGAAGCCGCGTTTATTGAGATCGTCAAGCCAGGTTTGGGGAAAATCTTCACCAACACGCGCCAGTAATCCCGGTGGGGATTCATCTTCCCAGAGTTTCAGGCCGACAGCAGCGTAGGGCACATTGCCGCCCAGTACATCGAGTACGGGCTTGTCTTCGTGGGTGATGTAGTAGTCGCGGGTCAGGGTTCCGGCGAGGAGGTAGCGGGGAGTTTGCATAAATTTATTATAAGCACAAAACTATGAACCTGCCAACATTCTGGTACGCAACCGTTGATCTGTTTACAGGTTAGCAGGTTCATATAGTATATTCGACGATTTCTTCGCGAACTTGACGGGCATGGGGGTGCGATTGAAGATAGGCGATGAAATTATGAATCTGTCGTGAGGCTTTTTCAGCTAAATTGAAGGCTTGTTGAAACTGTTCCCGAGTCAGATATTTTTGATCGAGAGCGATATACAGTTGTGCGCGTACTTCGCCGGCAGATGCTTTGGCTGTTCCCAAATAATTGATAAATTGTGCCTGTGTGCGGCTCTCGTATCCTTCGGCAATATTGCTGATAATGGAAACCACTGCCCGGCGCATCTGGTCTTT
Organism: uncultured Anaerolineales bacterium; assembly: GCA_964344175.1. Lineage (GTDB taxonomy): Bacteria > Chloroflexota > Anaerolineae > Anaerolineales > UBA11858 > NIOZ-UU35. The sequence goes on along the minus strand of CAYFMI010000001.1, from coordinate 17,962 downwards.
TAGCCCAAAATCACGCGCAAAGTCGCCGCACCTGGAAAGCGTATATACCAAATTAGCGAGTTCGCGCCCTGTTTGCCAGACCCGAATTTCTTCAAAGCGACGTATTGTTGCCATTTCCCACTCCTTCCCCTATCCGTTTGTAGGTTAGAACGTTGGCAAGTTGGAACGTTTAAACTTTACCAACCTGCTAACCTTTAGACATTTACCTTCAATTCCGGCCCTTTCTGTGTCAACAACTCCGCCGTATTGCAATTCAATATCTTGCGCGCCGCAGCGATGCCCGTAGCTGTTGCACCCGCCACGCCATGACTGAGTGTGCTGGCGCCAACCATCAACAGGCCCTCGATCTCGCTTTGAATGGGGAACGCGCCCGGCCCGACCTGATTGATACTCTTGGCAATGCCATACAGGTTGCCGCGCGTGGCGTTGAGATAATGCACATTGGTCAATGGGGTGCCCAAATCCCAAAATACAATATGATCGCTGATGCCCGGAACGCGTCGCTCTATTGTCTGGAACATCTTCCACGAAAGTTCTTCTTTCATGGCGTTGTATTCACCGGGGCGTGCGCCGTAGCGGCTGTCGGCCCATTTTTCAAAGGCATCAAACCCAACAAACGCGAAAGCTTCGCAAGTATGGTGCCCCGCCGTTGGCCCGCGGGTGTGCATCTTGGAGGGGTCTTTGAGCGTGGTCACTGTCAAGAAACTGGCGGGGGGCACATCGGCGCGCAGGGCATGATCGGTCAGGCCGAGTTTGTAAAGCGCGTCAATATCTTCGTGGTCGTAAAACCAGTAATTGCCCGAATCCAGCCCGGCGGCAGCCAAATCCATATCGGTGGCGAAGAACAGGCTCAGGGCCGAGGTCGAATATTCCACGCGGTCGAGCTTGCGTTGCAATCGTTTGCTGAGATGCTCACGCCCGATCATTGTCCCGAAGGTTACTTCGGGGTCGGCGTTGCTGATAACGTATTTGGCGGAAACGCTTGTCCCATCGGCGAGTTCTACTCCAACGGCTTCCCCGTTTTCAAGCAGGATGCGCCGCACCGCCGTTTGCAGTTGAATCTGGCCCCCGGCGCGTTTCAACGCCCGAACAAAAGCCCGCGGAATAACGAACGCGCCCCCTTTTGGGTAATAGCCGCCTTCAAAGTAGTGGTGCGTGATCCCGGCGTGGACAAACGCCGAAACCTGCGAGGGCGGCATGCCGTGATCGCCCGATTGTGCAGCTAAAATCCCCTTCAGTAGCGGGTCAGAGATATAGGCTTCGATCATATCTTGCCCGGAGCGCCGCGCCCACTTGATGACCGATCCCGCTGCCCCCGCCGCGCCAAGCGCATCCCCTGGCCCTTTTACGCGCCCCAGGCGGCTCAGATTTGTCATCATGTTGTCGAGTAGATTGAAATAACCAACGATACCAGCTGCCTCATGTGGAAAACGGTCCTTGAGACGCTGGATCAGGTTTTCGCGCCCTTTGGGAAAATCGAACCTTTCTTCACCAATAAAAACATGATCGTAGCCATCGGGGTTGAGTTCACAAAATTCCAGGTCTGCCGAGACCCCCAGTCCTTCGTAGGTGCGTCGCAGCGATCCGCCCGGTTCCAGGCCGCCAATATAATGCACGCCAGGGCTGAAGCGATAGCCGTTGAGGGTGAACGAGTGTGTCCAGCCGCCGGGAACTTCGTGCTGCTCGCAGACGAATACTCTTTTCCCTGCTTGTGCTAGTGGAACCGCAGCCGCAAGCCCGCCTGCGCCGGAACCGATGATGATGACGTCGTAATCCATAGATGCTCCTTTGTGCGTCAGACGCCAGGACGTTCTGACGTCATGTGTTCTTTATTCTACACGAATTTAGCAAAGACGCACTGACGCTTCGATGTCGGAGCGCTATGAATCTGCCAGCGCCAAAAAGACATCTTCCAGGGTCGCTTCGGCAGGCTGAATTAGAACATCCCCCGCGTTAAGAACTTTGCGCAAATCGGTGATGGTCACATCACGGGCGGTGATGGCGCGTAAATGATCCCCGGCCAAACCAGCGCGTAGTACGCCGGGGCAGTTTTCCAGGCGCAAGATCGAATCAGGCAAGGACGCCGCATGTGTTGCCCCCATGATGACATCCCAGGCCAACCCTGGTAAGTGATCGCGTTTCAAGCCTGAAGGTGTATCCATTGCCAGCAGGCGACCGGCACTCATAATCCCCACACGTCCGCAGTATTCGGCTTCATCCATATAATGGGTAGTCACAAAGGCGGTCACCCCTTCATTGACGAACGCATAAATCAAATCCCAGAAGTCGCGTCGCGCGGTGGGGTCTACTCCCGATGTGGGTTCATCTAAAAAAAGCAGCCGCGGCCCGTGAACAATTGCCGTCGCCAGTGCCAGGCGCTGCCGCCAGCCTACCGGTAGATCGGCGGCGCGCTCGCGCATCACTTCATCTAACCCCAGGCGCGCCAGTGTGTTTCTTATATGTTCGCGCTCCCGCACGCCATATACCCCCGCATAGAACGCCAGGTTTTCCCAGGCGGTCAATTCATCGTACAAAGCGAATTTTTGTGACATATAGCCCACCTGCGAGCGGATCGGTTCTGGCTGTGTCAGAATATCGTAGCCCAGCACCCTGGCGTTCCCCGCGCTGGGCAGCAGCAGCCCCAGCAGCATGCGGATGGTGGTTGTCTTGCCCGATCCATTCGGGCCGAGATACCCCAAAACTTCCCCGGCGCGCACTGTAAAGGTCACCTCGTCCACAGCGGTGAATTCCCCGAATTTTTTGGTTAAATCTTGGGTTTGAATAACGGTTTCCATATTTTTTCACCACAAAGCCATGAAAACACAAAGAATTTCTTGGAGACTTTGTGTCTTCGTGGTTATTCTTCTAATAACGCGATAAACACATCTTCCAGGCCGGGATGCACTTCTTTTATGGAGGATATCTCGGCCCCGGCCTGACGCGCAGCGAGAGGTAGATTCTTGTTTACTATGTGGGACGTTCCGGGCTGCACCCGCAGGTGGAGTCTATCTCCAAAGGTTTGCACACTCTCAATGGCATCCAGCCCTTCGGCGGCGCGGCGCAAAATGGGCAGCGGCCCTCCGCGGGCTTCTAGAATCCGCCCGGCAAGGCGTTCACGTAGCGCAACCGGTTTATCCTCCACCACCAGACGCCCGTCTTTCATGAAGCCCACATAGGTGCAGCGCACGGCTTCATCCATATAAGGCGTGCTGACCAATACCGAAATGCCCTCTGTCGAGACCAGCCGGATGATGAGCTGCCAGAAATCTTGCCGTGTGACCGGGTCTACGCCGCCGGTTGGTTCGTCGAGCAGCAACACCTTGGGGCGGTGTACCAATGCCGAGGCCAGGCCCAGCTTTTGCTTCATCCCCCCCGAAAGTTGCCCGGCACGCCGCCTGGTGAATTCCGCCAACCCTACAAATTCGAGAATCTCCATTGCCCGCGTCTGCCAGGCATCCCGCGGGATGCCGCGCACTTCCGCAAAAAAGCGGATATTCTCCAGTACGGTTAATTCTTCGTAGAGTGAAAACTTCTGCGAGAGATAGCCGATTTGCTCGCGGGCCGGGTCGGGGTCTTTCAACATTGAATAGCCGCCAACCGCAATCTCTCCGGAGTCCGGGCGCAACGCGCCGCATAATAGACGCATGGTAGTCGTCTTGCCTGCCCCATCGGGGCCGACCAGGCCATAAATCTCCCCGGCGCGCACCTGTAAGCTGAGATCGTTGACGGCAACGGTCTCGCCGAACGTCTTCGTAATATTCTTAGCGTCAATACGTTTGTTGTTCATAGTTGGGTTGAAAGTTGAATGTTGAAGGTTATGGGATAAAAGTATTTTCGTCGCTCTGAGCGAAGCGAAGAGTCTAGTGCAGCGCTTCGCTAGATGCTTCGGTTTACGACCTCAGCATGACAAACAGAAACACTTTCAACCTTAAACCTTCAACCTGTAACCCAGCTTCTATTCACTAAAAGAAACATCCGCGGGCATACCAGGTTTGAGTTTGCCGTCGGGGTCGCTAACGACAAGCTCCACGGCGAAAACGGTACTGCGGCGGCCTTCGGCGGTTTGCACATTGCGGGGGGTGAATTCAGCTTCGTCGGCAATGCGCGTGACCGTTGCAGTGAAGACCATCTCGGGGAAGGAATCTACCGTGACAGCAGCTTCGTCGCCTAGCGAAATTTCGCCGTAGCGGTCTTCCGGCACATAGACGGTAATGGTCAAATCTTCCAGGCGCGCCAGGGTGAGCAGCGGCACGCCGGGTTGCACAACCTCCCCTGGCTCAACAGAACGATAAAGAACTTTCCCATTCATGGGCGCAAAAAGGGTGAGTTTTTCTAACTGCGCTAAAATGATGTTCACCGCGGCCTGGGCGCTTTCAACAGCAGCCTGCGCTACGGCCAACTCTTCGGCGCTGGCGCCCGATTTTGCCAGTGCAAGCTGGGCCTCGGCATTCGATAGGCGCGCTTCGGCCAGGGCCAGGGCATCGGGATGCGGGCCGTCACTCATCTCGTCGTAGTAGCGTTCGGCATTCGCCAGGCCGGCTTCGGCAGCTTGTAAATCGGCTGCGGCCTGTTCAAGGTCAATTTCATCGGCTGCGCCGGTCAGGTTGTTGAGCAGGCGTACGGCGTTGTCATATTCCTCCTGGGCCTGGGCTTTGCGGCTTAAAAAGTTAGCCCGTGTCAGATCGTCTTCTGGTTTGTCTTCATAAGGTTCATAGTCATCAATAGCTTTGTCAAGCTTGTCTTTTGCCAGAGCGACATTGGCTTCGGCCTGATCGATATCGGTTTGCGGAGATGCGAGTTGTAGATTGTCGTAGCGCCGTTGAGTGTCACGGACGGCATCGCGGGCATTGGCAATGTTTTGCAGCGCATCAGCGCGGTCGGCGTCGAGGTTGTCGTAGAGCGCATCGAGGGCGAGTTGGGCGTTGACTACTGTCATCTCGGCGGCAGCGACGGCTGCCTGACGTTTTTCTGGTGAAAGCCCGGCGGCGATGAGATCGTAGTTGGCTTGAGCCTGTGCTAGCGCGGCTTTGGCTTGTTCGAGCTGCGCGGAGAGCATGGCATCGTTGAAGCGCACCAGTACATCTCCGGTGACGACTGCATCGCCTTCGGCGGCCAAAATTTCGACCACGCGCCCGCCAATTTCCGGAGCAATAATCACCTCTACGGCCTCTACTGTCCCCGAAGCGCTCAGGCCGCTGGTATCTTCTTTGGCAACATAGGTGAAGTAATAGATTGTGGCGGCGATAATTGCCAAGAGAATAATTACAGGCATAAAACGGCTGATTTTTTGTTTCATAACTACCTCCATAACAGTTGAAGGTTACCGGTTGAATGTTGGTAAATTTTCAGTCTAACGGTCCAATATCTGATGGCGGATGTCAATCCAATCGTTTGCGGAAGCGCACCGCCGCGGCGGTCATCAGGACGATGCCGAAAATTGTCAGGGCCATGATCTCATTTTTTAGGGCCAGCACACCCGCGCCTTTGAGCATTAACGAGCGGATAATAACCAGATAGTAGCGCAGGGGTAGCACATACGAGATCCATTGCAAAACCGCGGGCATGGCCTCCAGCGGGAAGAAGAAGCCGGAGAGAAACAATGTTGGCAAGAGCAGCATCCAAACGGTGAGCATAGCTTCTTGTTGGGTGTTGGCAATTGTCGAGGCTAGCAAGCCAATGCTCAGGCTGGTGATGAGGAAGAGTGTCGAAAGTAACAAAATCAGGCTCAGGCTGCCGCGAATGGGCACGCCAAACCACCACGAGCCGATGACCAGAACTTCGACCGTGTTGGTAAGCGCCAGAATAACGTAGGGCAGCAATTTGCCAACGACTAACTCCCAGGGGCGGATGGGGGTGACAATGAGTTGCTCCATGGTGCCGCGTTCGCGCTCGCGCACAATGGTGTTGGCCGTCAGGATGGATGTGATGGCAAAGAGAATCATGCCGATGATGGCGGGAACCATGAAGTAGGCATCTACCAGATCGGGGTTGTACCAGACTTGCGTGCGCACCTCGAGGGGGAGCGCCGTTGAGACAGGAATGCCTGCCTGACTAAGACGCTGTTGCTGAATTTTCGTACCAAATTGCCAGCCAATTTGTTGAGCGGCGGCTAACGCAGTAGATGCCGCGGCGGGATCGGAGCCGTCGAAAATGAAGAAAATTTCGGCTTGCCCGCTGCCCTGGATGAGGGCGCTATAGTTTGGGGGGATGACCATCCCCAAACGCGCCTCCCCCGCCTCGATTAAGTCCCGAATCTCCCCTTCGGAATCCACGTCGAAGGCAATGGCAAAATAATCGGCAGCGCGGTAGGCATCCAGCAAGGCCCGCGCTGCCGGGCCGCGATCCTGATCGAAAACGGCCATCGGCAGATTGCGGACATCATTGGTGGCGGCGTATCCCAGCAAAAACAACTGCATGATAGGGATAAGCAGCGCCAGCATGAGGGTGCGCGGGTCGCGCCAGATTTGGATAAACTCCTTGCGAATAATGGAACTCAGGCGGGAATTGAACATGGTCTTTCCACTTTTGGATTGTGGGTGGAAGCTAGTCCAGCCGTTTGCGGAAGCGCATAGAAGCGCCGCCCATCAGGACAACACCGAAAGCGATCAGGGCCAGAATTTCACTTTGCAGCGAGGCCATGCCCACGCCTTTGACCAACAGGGCGCGGATAATGCGTAAGTAGTAGGTTAGCGGGATGAGGGCCGAAATCCATTGCAGCCAGTTGGGCATAGCCTCGACGGGAAAAAGATAACCCGAGAGCATAATTGCCGGGAGCATGGTGGCAAAGACCGTAATCATGGCTTCTTGTTGAGTGTTGGCAATGGTGGAGGCCAGCAGGCCAATGCCCAGGCTGGTGAGCAAAAAGAGTGCCGAGAGTGCCAGCAGCAACCCCAGCCCGCTGCGCACCGGCACACCAAACCACCATGAGCCGACAAAAAGCGTCGCCAGGGTATTGAGCAGGGCAATTAGCACATAGGGCGATATTTTTCCGATGACCAGTTCCCAGGGGCGGATGGGGGTAACAATGAGCTGCTCGATGGTGCCGCGCTCGCGCTCGCGCACCACTGCCGAGGCCGTCAGGATCGCGGTGATCATGTAGAGGATCTGCCCGATCAGGCCAGGAACGAAGAAGAAAGCGTCTTCGAGGTCGGGGTTGTACCAGACCTGGGTGCGAATTTCGACGGGTGTTTCGATAACGTTAGTCATGCCCGCTTTTTCGAGATGCTGCAACTGAAGAGTGGCGCTGTGCTGACTGCCGATCTGTTGGGCGGCAGCCAGGGCGGTTTGTGTGGAGGTAGCATCCGAGCCGTCGAATACAAAGATAATTTCAGTTTCGTCTTCGGCGCTCAGTTTTTCCCCATAATCGGGCGGGATGATGAGGCCGACGCGCGCCTCGCCATCGTCGATCAGGTGGCGGATATCGGCTTCGGAGGCGACATCAAAGGCGATCAGGAAATAATCGGAGGCGCGGTAGGCATCCAGCAGGGCGCGCGCCTCGGGGCCGCGATCCTGATCGAACACCGCCATCGGCAGGTTGCGGACATCGTTGGTGGCGGCGTATCCCAACATGAATAACTGCATCACCGGAATCAGCAGCGCAATCATCAGGGTACGCGGGTCGCGCCAAATTTGAATGAATTCTTTGCGCATCAGGGAGAATAGGCGGGTATTGAACATGGGAGAGTTACAAGTTACAGGTTAGCAAGTTTAGCAAAATTATTGTGTTCGATTTGCGATAATGCCGTGCAGGTAAATATCGACAAAGTATTCGACATCATTCTCGCGAAACTCCGGGGGGGCAGTGTCGCCCATGATGACATCGGTGAGATAATAGGAGATGAACAATCCGACAAAAGTGCGGATTATCATGGGGAGGGGGATGGAGCGCAAATTACTTTCAGGGGGCAATATGTTGGCGATGATATTGATCTCGTGAGGCAAAAGTTCGGCGAAAAGCTCCTGTGTGTGAATATTCTTGAACTCGACGATTTCAACAAACATGAGGTTGAGGAAATGAGGGCGATTTTTGAGCGCATCGAGAAGTTGTATGGCGGCGCTGCGAACGAATTCTTCTACCGTTTTGCCCTGGGCCTGTTCGATGGCGGGCAGCACATCATGATAAGGGTGATAGGCCAGGAAGACGGCTTTGAAAATATCTTCTTTTCCCGAAAAGTGATTGTAGATACCGCCGACGGCAATCCCGGCTTCTTCGGCGATCTGGCGCATGGATGTGCCGTGATACCCTTGGCGCACAAATAAAGTGTGCGCGGCCTGGATAATGCTTGAGCGGGCGAGTTCACCTTTAGTGATGTCTTGAGTCATAATTTATTCCTATGGCCATGAACGAACGTTCGTTTTTATAGTAACAAATGTATAGGCCGTTGTCAAGCCCGGCGCCATTTGCGTTCACGGCTTTCTTAAATTTGTGCTATACCAGAAATTTACCGCAGAGAACGCCGGGTTCGCTGAGTTTTTTAAATTTTTCTCTGCGTTCTTTGCGCTCTCAGCGGTAAAAGCGCTTTTCGTTTCGACTTTAAGAAAGCCCTGCGTTTGCGTTACAATAGACTGCCATGGATAAGATTACCTTGATCGCAACCACGTCTTTTGGTATTGAGGCGATTGTCAAGCGCGAAGTGCAGGCGCTGGGCTTTGAGATTGTGCGAGTATCGAATGGGAAGGTCGAGTTCGCGGCTACGCCGGAGGATATTCCCCGTGCCAATTTGTGGCTGCGCAGCGCCGACCGCGTGTTGGTGAAAATGGGCGAATTTCGGGCGGCGACCTTTGATGCGCTGTTCGAGCAAGTCAAGGCGCTGCCCTGGGAAAGCTGGATCACGCCGGACGGCAAGTTCACCGTGATTGGTTCGGCGGTGAAATCGAAACTCGGCAGTATACGCGCCTGTCAGTCGATTACCAAAAAGGCAGTTGTGGAGCGTTTGAAGAATGCCTATGCTATCGAATGGTTCGATGAAACTGGCCCGGAGTTCACCATTAAGGTCTCGTTGCTCAAGGATATTGCTACTTTGACAATTGATACTTCTGGGATGGGGTTGCATAAGCGCGGTTACCGCGTTTTGGCGGGTGAAGCCGCCCTCAAAGAAACATTAGCCGCGGCATTGGTACAGCTCAGTTTTTATGGCAAAGAGCGGTTGTTGATTGATCCGATGTGTGGATCGGGGACGATATTGATCGAAGCGGCAATGATCGCCCGCAATGTGGCCCCGGGTTTGAACCGAGAATTTGCTTCGGAGCGCTGGCCGCAAATTCCCCCGGAGGTTTGGGACGAAGCTCGCCGTTCGGCGCGCGAGGCCATTGACACAGAGGGGGAGTTAAAAATATTTGGTTATGATATTGACGAGGAGGCTATCCGGGCGAGTATAAAAAACGCGCAGAGAGCCGGAGTTGGGGGAGATATTGCCTTTGAGCAGAAAGATGTCAAAGAAGTGTGGATCGATAAGCCATATGGCATTGTGATTTCGAATCCCCCGTATGGTTTGAAAATGGGCGATTTCAGTGAATTAAATCTGATCTATATTTCGCTGCACAAGACGTTTCGGAAGAAAAAAGGGTGGTCGGTGTATATTTTGACGGCTGATAAGAAATTCCCCGACTATTTTAAACGCGCCCGACCCGACCGCGTGCGCAAGTTATTCAATGCCAATATTGAGGTTAATTATTATCAGTATTACGGGGAGAGACCGCAGTCGCGCGATAGATTTGATCGCAGCGGGCAGCCAGGATGAAATCGTTGCGATGTAGCCCTTTGACTACATGTGTCCACCAGGTTACTGTAACATGCCCCCATGCTGTGACTAACCTCGGGTGGTGATCTTCTTCTTCGGCCAGTTCGCCAATCTGGTTGGTGAAGGTCAGCGCCTGCGCGAAATTCTTAAATGTGAAAGACCGCTCAAGTTGGGGAATGTCATCCCGCATAACAATTTGCCAATCGGGCAGCAGATCGTAAAGTTCTCGGATCTCGCGCGCCGATAAGGCCGGTTCTCCACCCCGGCAGGGAACACATTTAAGTTCCGCCAGCGCACGCATTGTTTTACCCAAGTTGCGTAATTTGCCGCAGGAAGCTGAGAATGGTCACGCCGAGTTTTACACCCTCGCCGGGGGTCATTTCCAGGCCATCCTCATCGGCGCGTTGGAGGAGCAAATAGGCCGCCCCAACCCCCGTCAGCGCACCGATAATGGCTCCAATCACTAAAATTTTGGGTTTCAAATCCGTCTGGTTAGTTTCTTTTGGCGTTGTCATATGATCCGACATCCTTTGTGGAAAGAAGGTGGTTATTTCTGTGAACGCAGCACAATCCCTTTCAGGGATTTCCAGGCCGCCCCCAGGCTCCCCAGCCGCAAGGAAGGCTCGACCAATTTGTCGCTGGCTTGCCGGACGCCGCGCTGAATGCGGTCGAAGAAAAGTTGCACCTGAAAGAGTTTGGGGGGCAGAATATTTAGCACTCGTGTCATCAGATACACAAATCCACCCAGAATAGCCAGGGGAATGAGCGCCATTATCATTGTGGGGATGATGACAAAAATTAGCGATGCATCCGCTGCCTGGTTGACATTCCCGCCCTGAACGGCCACCACAATCGCCCAGCCGAATAGCCCGGCGACCATTAGAATCCCCAATGCAAGGGGAAGCCATATTTGCCGGAAAGATTCCTTACGATGCGCTTGCTCGGTTTTTAGATTACGGGGTTGTTGTGATTCGTTCATGACGCCTGTATTGTAGCATAACTGATGGGCGTTCTTGGGAGTTTTGATGCAAGCTGACTTGTGTGCGATTGTTCGGAAGCAAGCGCGAGTGAGTTAGACAATCTGCCCGGCTAAACCATGTTCGGTGATCTGGGTGAGTTTCACGGGGGTGATTTCGTTCCAAAGCCGTTTGGGGGCCTGGGCCGTCACCCGCAGATAATTATCGGTCAGCCCGCTCATCGTCCAGCCATTGGGGCCGAGAGCGGTAGCGCTCTCCCACAGCACGGGCAAACTTTTTCCGATAAAACGCTGCTGATATGCCGCAGCCGAATTTCTAAGCAGAGCGCGCATGGCGGCGTTGCGGCGTTTCTTCTCTTCGTGCGGAATATGCCTCGGCATACGCGCCGCGGCTGTGCCCTGACGGGGTGAGTATGTGAAGACATGCCCACCGGCAAAATTCATCCGGCGCACGAAGTCCAGGCTTTCGGCGAACGCTTCTTCGGTTTCTCCGGGGAAGCCGACAATAATATCGGTAGTAATGGCCGCACTGGGGATGGCCGCACGGGCGGCTTCAACAAGCTGGGTGAACTCCTCCGGCGTTGTTTTACGGGCCATGCGGCGCAATGTGGCGGCGCAGCCCGATTGCAGCGGTAAATGCAGGTGGCGTGCCAGGCGTTGGTCCTGCCATAGGGAAAAGAAATTGTCATCCAAGTCCCAGGGTTCCAGGGATGAAAGCCGCAAACGGGCGGCGTCACTTTCGTGCAGCAGGGTTTCTACCAGGTTTTTGAGATGCTGCGGCGAGGAAAAATCTTGCCCCCATGAGCCTAAGTGCACGCCGGTGAGGACGATCTCTTGCGCGCCACCGGTCAGGGCGGCCTGGATGTCGGCCAAAATGACGGCGATACTGCGGCTGCGGCCCGCCCCGCGGGCGGCGGTGGTGATGCAGAAAGTGCAGCGATTGTCGCAGCCATCTTGAACTTTGATGAAAGCGCGTGTGCGCAGCCGCGCCCCGGGGATGGGGGTGCGCTCAACAGGTTCTATATCGAAGGATTCGGGCTGGATTTGCAGGACCTCGGCGACAAGCTGATCTTTAGAAAGGTTAGGGACAACCCGGCTGACTCCGGGGAGGGCAGCCGCGTTGTGGGGTTCCATTGTCGCCCAGCAGCCGGTTGCAATCACCTCGCCGCTGCCGGCGCGCGCCACCGAACGAATCTTCTTACGCGAGTCGGCGGCTGCGGCGGTTGTGACCGTACATGTGTTAATCACAGTTATATCTGCATCGGCAGGATCAGAAACCAACCTATGCCCGGCAGAACGGAATTGTCGGGCATAGGTTTCAATTTCGCTTTGGTTCAGGCGGCAGCCGATGGTGTCGAGATAGACTTTCATGGGAATTGCAGGTTACCAAGTTCGTTCGAAAACATTCGAATGGATTCTATGGTTTCCTGACGACAAAGTTGTCGAAATGAATGTCGGTGCCAGTTTCACCAAATGTCCCGGCGAGCAGGCCGACATCGCCCGAAGCGAAGGCGGTATCTTCCACATCTACCAGGCTCTTGCCGTTGGCATGCAATACCAGGTGGGTTCCAACACAATCGGCTTTGATGTGGTTGGTGGTGTTGCCCTGTTTGATGGCATCATCGGGGTACATTTGGTCGGCGTCAATCAGTTGTTGTTCGCCATTAACCACTTTGCCAATGGCGTAGTAGCCATCGCTGCTGATGATGAAGAAATAGAAGTTGGAAGTATCCTGGTAGCGGCAGATAACGCCAAAGTCGTTGTCATCGGGACCGCCGGCTTTGGTGGCATCAACTTCAACCACAACATCGGTGAAATCCAACCCCGGGTTTGCCCAAACGTCGGTTTCGGTTGTGTTGACCAGAATGCGGTAATAGCCATTTTCGTAGTCGGTAATGCCATCATCAACGTTGACCTGATCCCAACCGCTGGAAGTGTCGGAGAAATCATCTTGAAAGAGTACGTCGGGCGCGGGCGCATTGACGCTTTGGTCAGCAGGGGCATCACTGCCGGTGAGACTGCACGCCAAAGTGGCGAGGAGAAGCGCGGCAAGTATAACAAACAAAGAAAGTTTTGGTTTCATCTGGGTATCTCCTTGAAGCATAAATTCGCCCCATTTTAGCATATTTAGGGCTGGCGCACTGAACGTCGGTATCCCTTCTCTAAGAATTTGTTTATCTTGTCAGGTAATCGTGCAACAAGCGACGGGCGTGGTCAGCCGTAGTGATGTCGGAAGCCTGGCTGATGGCCGAGAGCAAGTGCGCTTTGGCAAGTTCGGCTTGATCTTCGAAGATGTAGAGCAGCCCCAGGTGAAGATGAGTGGGGGCGTAGGTTTCATCATGGGCCAGGGCGCGCAGCCAGAAGCGTTCGGCACTGAGGCGGTCGCTCAGGCGAAAGAACACTTGCCCCAACACATCCAGCGCGGCGGGGTTTTCGGGAGCCAGCAACACAGCCTGGCGGGCAGCGGGAAGGCCGGTTTGCTGCAATTCGAAATTGTGGCGGATACAAAACTCCGCCAGGGCCTGGTAGGGCAAGGCATCGTTGGGGGCGAGTTCAACGGCCTGCCACAGCAATGTGACTGCGCTTTCCAGGTCGTCCGCTTGCGCCCAGATTTCGCCAAGTTGGATGAGAAGCGCCGGGTTGTCAGGGTCTAATGCTGCTGCGGTTTGCAGGTAGGCCCGGGCATGCTGGTGATTGCCTTGTCGTTGCCAATATAGCCCAAGGAAAATGTTGGCCGAGAGCGAAGCGGGGTTGAGGGTGATGGCCTGGGTGAGTTGGTCAAGGCCAGCGTCGTTTGTCGAATTTTCCAGGTGTTGCAGGGCTTCTCCAAGATAGGCCCAGGCTTCGGCATAGTCTGGGCGCAACTGCGCGGCGCGTTGGAAGGCGTGCGCGGCCAGTTCCCAGTTGTTGAGGTTGGCAAACTCGCGTCCAGCAGCGACGAGTGTGTAGGCGGGTTCGCCGCGCGCTAAGGCGCGTTGAATGGTGAATGCCAGAGCGCGGGCGGGGATCTCGATAGCCGGGTCGAGTTCGGCGGCCTGAATAAGATAGGGCGGCGCGGAGGCCGGTTTGTGGGCGGCGAGTACAGTACCCAATTGGTAAAGGGTTGAAGGTTGAAAGTTGAAGGTAGACAGTTGTTTGAGTGCGGCGATGCTGGAATCGTAATCGTCTTGGGTGAGGTAAGCGTCGGCGAGGCGGGTGAGGCTTTCTTCGGTGGGCGCGTAATGGCTGTTGCTTTCTTCCCAGGCCCCGATGGCGGAAACAAGATCATCGCTTTGGGCATAGGCATCGCCCAGGGTCAGCAGCCCGGCTGCCGAAAGCGAGTCGGCGCCCTCGAAATATTCGATCGCGGCTGCCGCATCGCCCCCGGCGAAGGCATAGTTCCCGGCCATTTCCCAAAGGGAATTGCGCCAGGGGAGCAGTTCGGCCAGGGCGGCCAACTCGTTGGCAGAGGTTAGGGGGTTGGAAGAACTCAGGGCGCGACGCGCCAACTCAAACCCCCGTTCGACACGGTGCGGGCGGGGGGTGACCCCCAAAAGTGCGATCACCCCAAAGATCAGTATCAGGCGCAGGATCACGCCATCCTCCCACAGATCTTTCATGGTTTTCATTATAGTTGAATGCGCATTTGCCCGCCAGGAGCGGGTATAATTGGCGCACTCTAATTTCTAGGAGATTTTCTATGAATTTTGCTTTGACAGAAGAGCACCGCATGGTGCAAAAGATGGTGCGTGATTTCGCGCAGAAGGAAGTTGCCCCGGTTATTCAGGAGTATGATCGGGCGCAAGAGATGTCGCCCACTGTGTTGCCGCGCATGGGCGAGTTGGGAATTTTGGGGATCTGCATCCCGGTAAAGTATGGCGGCCAGGGGATGGACTATGTCTCCCTGGGGCTGGCTTGTGAAGAACTCGAAGCGGTGGATACCACCCTGCGAGTGGTGATGTCGGTGCATACCGGTTTGTGCAGTATGACGATCTTACAATGGGGTACGGAGGCGCAAAAAGAGAAGTTTCTGGTCCCGCTGGCGCGCGGCAAGAAGATTGGCGCCGGGGCCTTCACCGAACCTGGAGCAGGCTCTGATTTTAGTAATATCCAGGCCACCGGCAAGCGCGATGGCGACGACTATATCATCAACGGTGAAAAGATGTGGATTTCACTGGCTACGAAAGCCGATTACGCCATGGTGACGGTGCGCACACGGCCAGATGCCCCCAAGCCCTCTCAGGGGTTGACGGCTTTTATTGTAGATCTGAAAACCCCCGGTGTAACGGTGGGTGACCTGCACGGCAAACTGGGCGTGCGGGCCGGGTCTACGGGATGGATCAATTTTCAGGATGCACGCGTTCCCGCCGCCAATATAATCGGCGAAGAAGGCGAAGGTTTCAAGGTGACCATGTCGGCCTTTGACAATGGCCGCTATACCGTCGCCGCCGGGGCAACCGGGTTGATCCGCGCTGCCCTGGAAGCCAGTGCAGCCTACGCCAACGAACGCAGGGCGTTTGGAAAACCGATTGGCGAACACCAACTCATCCAGTCCAAAATTGCTCGTATGGCGTTGGATTACGAAGCCGCTCAATTACTCTATCTCAAAGCAGGCTGGCTCAAGAACCAGGGTGTGCGCAATACCCGCGAAACATCGGCGGCCAAGTGGTACGCCACCGAGAAGTCGTTCAGCGCGGCCAATGAGGCTATCCAGATTCACGGGGCCTATGGCTTCAGTGATGAGTACCCCGTAGAGCGCTATATGCGCAATGCCCGCGGGGCTGTCATCTACGAGGGCAGCAATGAGATTCAGCAATTAATTCAGGCCAGTTACGCCCTGGGCGAGCGCCGCGATAAAGCCTTGCGCTGTGAAATGCCTGCCTATGATCCCGATGCCTGGCAGATGGAATAAACAAGTAACACATAACTATCATTCGGTGACGAGTAACACTCATCAACACGAAAGAAATATGATATAACCGGCTTCGGGATTGGAATTCGCATATCGAAAACAGCCGAAAAAAGGGTGTGCGGGGGCGCATAAGCACCTCCGCACACCCTTTTTTCGGAACTAAATCAAAAGGAGGCTGTTTTGAAAATCGTCGTTTGTGTCAAGCAAGTGCCCGATACCGCAGCGCAAGTGGTGGTCGAGGGTGGACAGGTCTCTTGGGGAGATGCGCCTTTGGTGATCAATCCCTGGGATGAGTACGCCGTGGAGGCTGCTTTGCAGCAGGCTAAAGACCAGGGCGGAACGGTAACCGTCGTTAGTCTGGGGAAAGAAGACGAGACCGAAGCGCTCAAACATGCTTTGGCAATGGGTTGCAACGAAGCGGTATTAGTATCTGACCCAGCTCTGGCAGGCTCAGACAATGTGGCTGCGGCACACGTATTGGCAGCCGCGATTGAGCATATTGGCGATGTGGATCTGGTCTTCTTCGGTAAGCAAGCCGTTGATAGCGACTCGGGCACATTGCCCGCTCAGGCAGCCCGAGTGCTGGGCTGGCCGGCCCTGACCCTCGTTTCGGCGATCTCGGAGCTAGGAGACGGGGAGATAAAAGTTGAGCGCGCCATTGAAGAAGGCCGTCAGGTAGTTGAGGGCAAATTGCCCGCCGTCATCAGCGTAATCAAAGATTATGGCGAACCGCGCTATCCTTCTTTCATGGGAATCCGCAAAGCCGCCCGCGCCGAAATCCCTGTGTGGGGGCTGGGCGAACTCGGTATGGATGCGCCTGCATCGGCGGTGACCTGGCCCGAAACGATGAACCCCCCGGCGCGTGAAGTCACCACCGAGATTGTCGAAGGCGGCAGTCCGCAGGAAATCGCCGAAATGTTGGCCGACAAGATCATGGCAGAGAAGGTGCTCTAATGACCAATAAAATCTGGGCTTTCATAGATCAATTCAAAGGGCAGGCGCTGCCGTCTTCTTGGGAGACAATTGGCGCTGGACTGTCATTGGCCGGAGATTTAGGCGGCGGAGTCACGGCGGTTGTCTTTGGCGAAAATATCGCAGCGGTTGCGCAGCAGGCTTTCCGGTATGGGGCCGATGAAGTGCTGCTGGCAGATGACGCCACCCTGGCAGATTACCGCTCCGAGGCCTATACGGCGCTTCTCGCGAAGCTGGCCGGTGATTCGGCTCCTGAGGTGATCCTCTTCCCGACGACGACGCGCGGCCGCGAGCTGGCCGGGATGTTGGCCGTCGATTTGGAGAGTGGCGTACTTGTTGACGTTACCGCGTTGGAAGTGGCCGACGGCGTTGTCTTGGCGACTCGCCCGATTTACGCCGGGAAGCTGCTGGCTAAAGTGCAGTGCAATGCCAAACCGCAGATCGTTACCCTGCGCGGGCGTGCTTTCGCCAAGCCCGAGGCAGACGAATCCCGCAGCGGGACGCCTACGCCTGTTGAACCAGTGCTCTCCGAAGATGAGATCGTCGTCAAAGTGCTGGATTACACCACCGCCGAGGGGGGTGTCAGCCTGACCGATGCCGCTGTAATTGTCTCCGGCGGGCGCGGTGTTTCTAATAGTCCCAATCTGGAACCCCCCGGCAACCTCGATGAAGCCGGGCAAGAAATTTGGCGGGCGCAGCAGGGCTTCAAGCTGGTTGGCGAACTGGCCGAGACCCTCGGTGCAGCCGTTGGCGCAAGCCGCGCGGCGGTAGATGCAAATTATATTCCCTATGCCAATCAGGTCGGGCAGACCGGTAAAGTCGTCGCTCCCGACTTGTACATTGCCTGCGGTATTTCTGGCGCGATCCAGCACTTGGCGGGGATGCGCACCAGCAAGGTCATCGTAGCAATCAACAAAGATCCTGAAGCGCCAATTTTCAAGTTGGCACGGTTTGGTGTAGTGGCCGATCTGTTCGACATACTGCCGCCCCTGACGGAGGCATTGAAGCAGCGTTTAGGTAAGTAATCTCAGCGTTCAGCTTGTTATCGCTGAGAAACTCTTGGCACTTAGACATATTTGGGATGCAAAAGGTCTCAGGCATGTTTAGGTGCCATTTATTTTTCAGATTCTCGCCCTGTTTTCCGCATTCACCCGCATGCTGTTCGATAAAATCGCTCAGTAGCCAGGTAAATTCTCCTAAATTTGTCTATTTTAGGGGTATAATTTTGCAGGACTTAAGTCCTGGTTAACGAAAAATGTGAGATGGCCCAGGATGTCTCGACTGCTCAACTTCACTTTCTCAGCGAGTCTCTGAAAACGAGTTTGTTTTTAGGTTCTGTTGACATTTAGTAAAATAAGGGTATGAGTAGCATAACCTTTCAGG